>JBAWZJ010000112.1:0-6722 GCA_037143085.1 Parachlamydiaceae bacterium
GCTTTCTTTTTCTCATGCCCTTTGAATGCCTTCTCTGACGGTTCCCGTTTGGCAGGAACTTCTTCGTAGGCGTGATGAGGCACAGACTCTTGAACAAAAACATCATCAAGCTTATCTTTGTTATTCAGAATCTCGCTTAGAATTTGTAATGCACGATTTTGCGAATCCGTCTTTACTCGAGAATCACGTCCTGTGACAATCATGTTTTCAGCAAGTCTAATTGCATAGTTGACTAAATCAAACTGACTGCCGAATTTCTTACTTACTTTTTCATTGGTCAAATATTCTTTAAGATCCATGCTATTATTCTCCATTGTGAACAGGCTGATTCCATACTGCGAGGCGTTGATTTTTTGTGTTTTGCCCGCGTCAAAGCCTCAGGGCCCGAACGATCGCATACGGGTTCGCATTACAACATTGACTCGTTTACGATCGTCGAACCATGAGAGCTTTCACGCAGCAGAAAACACAAAAAATCAACCCCTCGCAGTATACCTTATACGATGTTCTTCTGCAACAAAAATAGAGCGCAAAATCTGATACGCCATAGACAAATCATCATTGATAACGACATAATCATATTTTTGTTGAGCGAGCAGCTCTTTCTTAGCCCAAGCCAGCCGTTGCTCTATCACCTCTTGAGTCTCCGTCTTACGCAACTGCAATCTTCTTTCTAACTCTTCAAGCGAAGGGGGCGCCACAAAAATTTTTATTGCATTTACCTTTCCGGCTAAGAGCATCGCTCCCTGGGTGTCAATGACAAGCACAACATGCTTTCCTTCATCTAATCGTCGCTCAACCCAAACACGGGAAGTGCCATAATAGTTTCCATAGAGTTGAACATACTCCAAAAATTCACCGGCTTCAATACGGGATAAAAACTCTTCTTTCGTAATGAAATTGTAGTCTACACCATTAATTTCCTCACCTCGCGGCTGTCGTGTCGTCGATGAAAGACTAGGAACAATGCATGGAAATTCCTGATTCAACATATTAATTAAGGTTGTCTTGCCTGTGCCTGCAGGAGCACTCAAGATGAATAGAAGTCCATGTTTTAAGTTTCCGAGCAATGCCATAGATTAGACCTCTACTCAATATTTTGGATTTGTTCCCGGATACGCTCGAGCTCAGTCTTTATTGCAATAACAGCCCGGGAAACATCGGTGTCCGACGACTTAGATCCAATGGTATTCACTTCTCGGTTCAACTCTTGAACAAAAAATTCCATTTTCTTGCCAACTTCCTGTCCTTCCGACTCCAAAAGCCCTTTTACTTGCTGTAAATGAGACCGGAAGCGAGTAAGTTCCTCTGTGATGTCTATTCTGTCGGCATAGATGCAAACTTCCCTCAACAGACGCTCCTCATTTTCAAGCGAATTGCCCAACACTTCTTGCAACCGTTCTTGCAACTTTTGTCGATATCTGTCCGTAGCGGAAGGGGCCTTAACGGCAATGTCTTCAATCAGCGTTCCCAACAAACCAAAACGAGCAGAAATATCCTCATGCAAAATTTTCCCTTCGGCAATTTTCATAGAGACCAACTCTCTTAACGTCTTTTCAACAACATCATGTAAAACTTGCTTAAATTTTTCAAGCTCTTCGATATCTTCATCATACGATAAAACACCTTCCGTCCTAGATAAAATCGTTAGTAAGGCTTTATCATCTATTTTAATATCAAGGTGGTCAGCTATCTGCAACCAAGCATCCCTGGTTTGTCTAGCTAAAGGGAGATTTGGAGCGATCATTAAAGGACTTTCCCCTTCGAAAATGGCTGATATCCGAACATTAATCTGTCCTCGCGCAACAACAGCCGCAATCCATTTCTTGATGTCGACATCATAACGAATAAATTCTTTTGGAATACCAAAACTATTGATTTCGAGGTGCTTGCGATTAACAGACTGCAATTCCACAGAAAAACGACCAAGAGGTGATAAAATCGAAGCTCGACCGTAAGCCGTCATACTTTTAAACATTTTGGCAACCCCCTCCAAAGGATCGCTCCTAAAAAAGGAGCTTTTTCATAAGCGACTAAAGAATCGTTGAAACGACATTTTTTCACAACTCCTAACTTTTATACTGGTTCCAATTGAAAGTTGGAAAATTCTGGTTAGTGTGAAAGCCCCTGGGTTCGACAATCGTATTGCTAGCTGTATTGAACTAACACAGAGGATGTTACGATTTTTTGAATCACCAAATCTTTTAAGTTAATCAAAAAGAACATCTTTGAGTCAGCATAATAATAAACAAACTAACATAAACTATCTAATTAACTTTAATTAACTTTGTTGTAAAATTAAGTTATAAAACAAAACAACAGAGGTTTTATATGTCGGTGAATAATATTTTACGTCCTGAGAATATTTCAGCCATTGTCCTCCTCGACATGGGAGTGGGTTCAGGCTCAACGAAAGAGATGGAGCAAAAAGGAACGTTATTAGGACGAAATATTTCGCGTCATCCACCTCGTCTAAAAATCGTTGCCTTAGTGAATTTGTCTGCAAATGAATTCTTTTCTCTTCTCCATTCCCCATCGATCGCCGGAATGATCACTCACGATAGAAAAATGATTATCCGACCTGAAGTTCTAAACGACCATAAGATCAACTCATGTCATATCGAAAATGAACAGGGAGTTCACTTTGATCAAGAAAATATTCAAATGTTGCACGATAATGAAAACGCTGTCTTTAATCATTGTTTACTCGCACTTGAAAAAGAAGAAAAACAGCTGCATGAAAAAGAGCTGAAAACGCATGAAAAAGATCATAAAAATCATCAGGGACAACCTCTTCAACGAGCTGCCCGCTACACGACTTCTCCTTTTCCGAAGAACCAAACAACAAAATTAATTCTTGGACAACAGCTACTTAGAACAAAGCAACGACTAGCAGAACGTAAACAAGAAGAAGTAAAAAAAGAAGAGGAAGAGGAAAAACGAAAACACGCAATAGATCGAAAAGAGCGATTTATCAAAGACGATACATTAAAAAGCGAATACCAGAAGTCTACAATTAAAACTGATCAAATCGAACACGAGGAAGAATGACCCTTCCTCTATGCATTAATGCTGCGCTCGACCATAGAAATCTGTCTCCGCAGCATCTCATCCGCAACGATTTTCTTTTCGATATTTTTACAAGCGTGAAGTACTGTCGAATGAGTCTTCCCAAAAGAGGAACCGAGCATTTGTAATGACTCATTAATCCACTTCCACGCCAAATACATCGCCACTTGCCGGGGGAGCGCCACATCTTTTGTTCGGCCTACTCCTCGAAGGTCGCTAACTCTTACTTGAAAAACAGCCGCCACACTTTTAAGAATCTGATCAACAGAAACCTTCTGGCCGGGAGTTTGCTGAAGCATCTCGCGCAACGATTTTTCCACAAGATCTTGCGTGATTTCAAGGTCCATCAGTCGAGAATAAGCGCTCAAACGATTGACCGCTCCTTCAAGCTGCCGGACGTTATTATAGATATGCTCCGCAATGAAAAATGCTATTGTACTTGGGATATTCAATCCTTTTTGCTGCGCCTTATTCAAAAGGATAGCCACTCGAGTCTCCAATTCAGGAATCCCAACATGAGCAACTAGTCCCCATTCCATCCGGGCAATCATCCGCTCCGATAACTTTAACTGGGAAGGTGGTTTATCACTAGTAATGACAATTTGCTTGTTGTTGTTGATCAACGCCTCAAACATATTGCAAAATTCTTCCTCAAAATTAAGGCGATTCTGCAAAAATTGAATATCATCCACAAGTAAAACATCAACATCAGAACGGTAAAAACGCTTCATCCGATCAATCGATTTATTCCGTAAGTGATCAACAAGCTCGTTAATGAAACCTTCGGTTGTGATGCACTGAACTTTCAACTTCTTGTGATTCTCTTGAATATGGTGCCCGATACTATGGAGAATATGCGTTTTTCCAAGCCCGACACCGCCATGGATAAATAAAGGATTATACGACTTCCCTGGACGGGAAGCCACGCCCATCGCAGCTGATTTCACAAATTGGTTTGTCGGTCCTTCAACAAATGTTTCAAAACGATAATTCGGATTGAGCTTCACATTATCGTCTTCTTGAGACTCTACAGGAACATCAACATCAGAAACAGCAAGCAAAGCTGGTAAAGGAGCTTGCTTTGATTTCGTTGCCACAACAAATTGAATCGATGGTTCACCTTGCGCATTTACAGGAAGAAAAGCACATAGGTCTTTTTTATAATTGGATAATAAATATTCTTTTACAAAAACATTAGCGATCTCCAACGTGATCGAATCACTATTCCACTCTAAAACATTGATAGGTGCGAGCCAATTCCCAAATGCAGTCGCCGAAGTACGGCTTTTAGCAAACTCAATGAATTGAGCCCAAACTTCACAAGTGTCACAAGCCAACATAGATTTTGAACCTTTTAGTTAGAGGACTGTTATGAACAACGTTTCCACAATATATTCTGGAGCTGTTGTGCGGCAGAATCTAACACGAGTGTTCTTAGGCTGCAAGCAAATTATCAACACCGATCCACCATTTGTCGATAAGACATTGAAAATCAAAAAATAGGAAGCCAAAAAAAAGAAAATTTTATCAGTCTTTCCAACATAAGTTTACACACAACTACCTAAAAAACAAAACGTTAAATATAAACACTACTGTTTTTTTAGACCTAAACAATTCAATACAAGGGTGATCGACACCAAAAACTTCGGTTGACACGTAAGAGTTCCGCAAGGCATTCTAGTCTCTAGTGCAAGAAGTCTAATTTAACCAACAACGCAGATATCTTATGAAAAACCAACACTTCCTTCCTTATGCAAAACAAAGCATCTCCGCTGACGACATCGAAGCCGTAAAACATGCTCTTTCGCAACCGGCTATCACGCGCGGACCACTAGTTGTAGAGTTTGAAAATGCAGTTGCAGCATATTGTGAAGCACAATACGCCGTAGCTTTCAACAGTGCAACAGCCGCGCTAATGGCAGCCTATCATGCCGCAGAGACCGGACCGAACGACACCGTTGTGACAACTCCAAACTCCTTTGTTGCCTCTGTCGGTCCAGCCATCCAGCATCACGCCACTCCCGTCTTCATCGATATAGACCGGAACACCGGAAATCTCGACGCAACGCAGCTTCTCCTAAATGTGAATCGAGAGCATTCAAAAGGGAAAACAATCATCACACCCGTCCATTTTGCCGGAATTCCTGTCGATATGCAGAAAATTGATGCTTCGATCACAGACTACCGAACGATCGTCATCGAAGATGCCGCCCACGCCATCGGTTCCTGCTACAAAGATGGATCGAAAGTAGGCAACTGCCGCTGGAGTCACATGACAGTTTTCAGTTTTCATCCAGCCAAGACGATGACAACCGGTGAAGGGGGAATGGTCACAACAAACGACAAGGAGTTGTACCATAAATTGCAGCTCTATCGGAATAATGGGATCGAAAATGATCCTCTCTATTTAAAAAGAGAAGATAGACCCGGATATTATGAAGTCAATTTCCTCAGTGGCAACTACAATGTTACCGAGATGCAAGCGGCCCTTGGGATCAGCCAATTGAAGAGGCTAGACCAATTTGTAGCAAAACGACAATTATTAATGGACCGCTATAGAGAAAAACTATCATCTATCGAAAATCTTCGCCTACTTACTCCGGACCAAGACCTCACCGTAGCCTACCATCTATGCGTTGCGCAGATCAACTTCAAGGCTTACAAAACGACAAAAAAAAATGTCATGGAAAAATTGAAGGAACAAAACATTGGGACACAAGTACACTATATCCCGCTCTACCAACACCCCTTCTTCACCAGTAAAAATGGGAACATAGCCGAATACTTTCCGGAGATGGAGAACTACTACGCCGAAGCGCTCTCTCTGCCTCTCTATTATGACTTAACAGAAGAAGATGTCGACCACGTGGCGATGACGTTAAAGAATATTCTTATGAATTCGCGAGGATAAGAGCCTTTGCGACATTAGCAACTTGTATGGAAGGCTCATTTTTTAAGATATGAGCCAACTTCAACCCTTCTTCCTTCTTTCCAAGCATAAAGAGCGCCTTGCACAAATTAAGCAACGTTGGACCGTGATCCGCCTCTATTTTGAGCGCATGATCCAACCATTTAATAGCTTTTTGCGGTTGGTTAAGCTGAACATGCAAAGCACCTAATGTCTGGGAATCGTAAGCGCTCTCGGGATCTAAGACTGTGAGAGCTTCAAAAAATGTAATTGCAATGTCATACTTCCCCTGCCTTAGATAGGCATAGCCCGTATTCCGGAGATCATCGAGGTGATCTCTCGTCCAGTTAAGCTTTTTAGTCCAATCAATATTACCCATCTCACCTTATCCCTGCAAAAACTGCCCTATCCTTCCAACAATATACCCCAACCACTGATTAATTTGCCCTATCTGTTTAAAACAATTTTTAATCGCCGTTTTCTCCCTCTCTTCGTCAGCAGATGAACAAGGAATCGAATCGAGTAAAGCTTCCTCCCTCTCTTGATCGGCCAGCGACCCAAGACTTGGAGCGACGCGAAAAAAAGCGAAGGGTGAGCGGCGCATAGACTGGAAATCTTTCGGAGGATAGAAATAAGCCCATGGAGTATTTAATGGAACAACACCCAAAACAAGGTCAAGCTCCGTCAGCTTCGGGAAAATATCCATGATCAGCGTCTGCGGAGGGATGCTCGAAGCCTTATCTAG
>JBAWZJ010000113.1:0-6718 GCA_037143085.1 Parachlamydiaceae bacterium
CTGAACATTGCCCTGTCGGGTAAAACCTAGGTACAATTTTTACGGGAAATGAGGTGAGTAAATAAATTTCTCGAAAAGGCAAAAAATGCCCATCCTTCGAAATTTATTACGCTGGAGTTAGCCTCTCTCTGGAATCTGAACCAAAAAAAATGTACAAAGTCGAGTTCAATTCTTGATTTTTTTGTTTGATTTACTCATAATCATCTGCACTATGAATACAACAGCACCTTCAAACTCAACACTATTCCACTCAATACGAGAGACTTGCACCCAATTTATCTCGTTAAGCAAGGAGAAGTTTGCCGAATCTCTTAACGAAACACCTCTTGAAGGTGTTGCCTTCTTGATTGCTTCTGCCGTCGTACGCATCTTCAGCCACCCTTTGGTTGCACCGCTAGTTGGAATTGGACTCTCCATTATCACAACAAAACTTGTACTAAAATCAATTTCCACTTATGATCATTCGCTTACGGTTAACTTGACTAAAGAAACATGTAAATTGAGAAAAAAATATCCTAAATTGCAGTTAATCGGATTTATTTTTGCCTGCGCCATTAGCTTCGCATCGAAAACACTAGGGTTTGCCTCTGGTTTCCTAGTTGGAACCTTCGGTTCCATTGTTTTCGACGTAGAAAGATACAAGCTCATGCAAAGCGCAGATAGGACAGCGCTACACCAGAAAGTATAACAGTATGATTACAGATATTTTATCGACTGCCCTAACATTTTTTTTAGTGGCAAATCCGATCGGAAACTCGCCAGCAATCCTTGCTCTTTTGAAAGATTACGACTTCGAAAAACAAAAAAGGATAGTCTTTCGCGAAGCTATTTTCTCTCTTTTCATAGCTCTCTTCTTTGAATTTTTTGGAGAAATTTTCTTAACAACGCTTAAAATCAGCGATTTCTCTTTAACATTGACTGGCGGATTGGTTCTTTTCTTAATTTCCCTTCAGATGATTTTCCACAAACCGGAAACGGCACAACATACAGCCTTAAAACAAGAGCCTTTCATTGTCCCTATCGCAACACCACTAATTTCAGGCCCAGGACTCATGACGATGATTATGATTGCTTCGGGTTCGGCAACAAACACGATGTCTATTACAATAGCTATCTTGATTGCCTTTGCGGGCGTTACGGCCGTCCTCGTCGGAGCTCCCTACCTGCAGAGGCTTATCGGTAAGCGAGGGATGGATGCTATGGAACAGGTCATGGGAATGATCCTCGGTCTCATCTCAATGCAGATGATTGTCAAGGCGGGCTTTCTATTCGTTAAATCTCTTTCCTAAAGGTACAGATCATGGATTTATTCAATGTTGCAGTTATTCTTTTCCTTATCATGGATCCGATTGGCAATATTTCCTCTGTTTTAAATTTATTAGAAAAAACTCCTGCTGCCTACCATAAAAGAATCATCGGCAGGGAGATGTTGATTGCTCTCGGTGTCATGGTGCTTTTTAACTTCATCGGAGAATTTATTTTCAATATCCTGGAAGTTTCTGAAACGACTCTTCGTCTTGCCTCCGGCGCGATCCTTTTCCTTGTGGCGATCAAGACGTTGTTCCCTGCAATCGACAGCCCTCGGGCAAACCTTCCTGCGGGAGAGCCATTCATCACTCCTTTGGCGATTCCACTGACCGCAAGTCCGGCCCTTCTAGCTACGATCATGTTATTTGCCCACTTAGAGCCTAGCCAATTGTCAATGCTTGGCGCTATCCTAGCCTCATGGGCTCTTGCCACTGTTGTGCTACTGTTTGGTGACAGGCTGAAGAAGGTCATGGGAATAAACGGTCTCTTAGCTTGTGAAAAACTGATGGGCATGGTTCTTGTGATGTTGGCTATTCAACGGTTCCTCGAAGGGGTTCAACAGTTTGTCAAAGCATGCTAACATCAAGCTTGTCGTTGCATACGACGGCACAAACTTCTTGGGATGGCAAAAGACAAAGACGGGAAGGAGTGTTGAAGAAGAACTTGAAAAGGTATTAACGCAAGTCCTTCAACACGAAATTAAACTGCAGGCTGCTAGTCGTACAGACGCAGGCGTCCACGCAACGGGACAGGTCGTCAACTTCTTCACCACAAAAGATATCTCTTTCTCTAAACTTCACATAGCCCTCAATAGCCTCCTCCCCCAAGATGTCGCTGTCGTCACCGTCGATGAGATGCCCGAGGCATTTCATCCAACCTTAGACTGTACTGGAAAAGAGTATCACTACAACATTTGCTATGGGATAACACAATTACCTCATAGGCGCCTCTACTCATGGCACTCCCCTCACAAGTTTGAGATTGCTAAAATGGATGAGGCTATCCCCTTCTTGATTGGATCGCATGACTTTTCCTCATTCTGCAATACAAAGAAAAATGAGGAATACACCGATAGCGTCAGAGATCTTCAACAAATATCCATCGTCAATCTACCCGACAACACCCTCCGCTTTGAACTGCGCGGTAACAGTTTTTTATACAAGATGGTACGCAATCTTGTTGGAACTCTGGTGTATGTCGGCCAAGGTAAAATCCAATCGAAAGAGCTTCCAGGAATTCTTGCAGCACGAAGTCGCCCACTCGCTGGTGTCACAGCCCCGGCCCACGGTCTCTTCCTCCACCAAGTCTTGTTTTCTACGCCCTGATCGAGGGATTGCCTAAAAAAAATGAAAGCAGGTACAATCGAGCCTCATTTTTACAACAAGAGTTTCACTGTGCATTATATTTCAAACGCCCTTAGCGCAACCTTTGATATCGCAACTCGACCTTTTGGATATGGTCCTACATCATTGGTCGCACAACTACCATGGATCTCCAGACTGGCTAGTATGATAGGTCCTCATTACCTAGCTAGTACAGCAGGAAATCAAATAGCAAAAGTTAGCAATACTCTCCTGGCTCCCGGTAATCTTCTCGTCAAGGGTGTTGTCCTGATCATGCCCATCGCCCACCTTTCCGGTTCATTAATGACTGTAAAGATGATGTGCAACCACCCTGATGATTACGGTTATACAGATCAAGAGACCTGCTACAACACTGTTCTTGCTACAGCTAATAAAGTCTTTTGGTTTGCTTTTCTAACATCTTTAATGATGAAGCCAAAATCTACAACCGCAAAGGAAAACGCTCCTGCAAAAGATTCTAATGATGAAATCGGTAAAAAAGTTCTAGAGACGGCAAAACAACTAGAACAAACAACAAAACAATTGGAAGAGTTCATTCGAGCAAACACAAAGAACCCGGTGTCATACGATCCAAAGCTATTAAAAGGATTAATCAAACAAAAAATATGCCAGCTTGTTTATACCGCTCAGGAAGAGTGCAACCTCAAAAACTCTCTTGGACAATTTCTAGACCCAAATTCCTTAAAAAATATCGAACTTGAAACACTCCTAGAAAATTTAAACCCAGAATCAGCAGACTCTTTCAACACAAATGTAAGGGACATCTTGCGGCTTGTTGAAAAGGGATTGGCTATCGACGGCTGGGGTACGGAAACAGAACCCGGCAACTTTAAATTTCATGTCACAAATAGCAACATTTCCGATGCATACAGAGATGCTGCAACACTTTTTAATCAACTGAACTTCACCCCTTCAATTTAAATTCACTTGGGATGCTATTAACCTAAAAACGGCAGTTCAAGATGGAAAGTGATACAAGATTTTGAACTACCTTTTTTAGGATCAATGTTTTCTCAAATCTTTCGGAGTATAAAACCCTTTGTCTACTATTTCTAGAAGGCGAAGAGCTGCATGATTTGGGGTTCTAATGCCAGATTCCCATGCTTCAATAGTCCTTGGACTAACATTTAAAAATTTTGCAAAGAGATATTGTGGGTAATTGAGAGCTTTTCGAATCCTTTTTACATCAGCAGCAGAAAGGGGTGCAGCTGGATCTGGAACGTCTACTATGCGTGTTCTCAATTTCTTCTTTCCTTGTTGGTGATCTATGATATCATCAAGGCCCTCTTTGAGAAGCTCAAACATTTTGCTCATTTTTAACCCCCTTTTTAATCTCTTTAATCATTTTTAAGATGATTTTTTTTTCATCCGAACTTAGGTCAGACTTCACATTTTTAGGATAAATCACAATATAGTAAATCACCCCTTCCTCTGGAAAATCCAAATAATCTACCCGAAAACCTCCGCTTTTCCCTTTTGCAACAGATTTAACACGAGATTTTCTTAAACCACCCAGTCCAGGAATTACATCTCCTGCTTGAGGGTTGTTTATTATAGACTGTTCGAATTCCTCAAAATCTTTACTCAAGAGTTTTTTTGATGCAATCAATTGATCGTAAACTCGTGTAAACAACGCGGAGTTGATAAACATTCTCTTCATACACTAAATATACTACATTGTCGTACATAAAATCAATAGAATGAAACAATAGCACTCTTGGCACAAATAACTTTTAGAAACCTGCGAGGTTAAAAAGTCACAACCATTTATAAATCAAAACATTAAGTTACCCACTCCTCACACTACTCTTTTTGTGTGAAGTATTTTTACAAAGATGTTTATGCAAAGCTCGCGTTTTTTACCCGCATTGAGTTAGCATGTTAAAAAAACGTCTATAAAAACGGAGAAAAGCATCGTGAAACAAGAAATTTTATCCAAAAGAAAGGCTAATGCTATCTCTAACGGCTTGCTATTTATCGGTATAGGCATCCTCTACTACACCAACACCTGGTGGCCAGGGATCTTACTCGTGGCGTGGGCTTCACTAGGAATGAGACAATACCTCTCAGGAAGAATCTATGACCTTGTGATCTCATCCATTATCCTCCTAGGTTTATTCGGCATCACAATCTTCGATATCAAGTCTGCCGTCCTCGTCCCTGTATTGTTTATTATCGGGGGCATCTACATCATCTTCAGAGAGTACTTTTTTGGAGATGACTTAAATGGAGAAGAGAAGTCTCAGGAAATCAAAGATGACACCGACGAGTGAAAAAAAATCAGAAAAGTTGATCCACGCCGCAAGGTGCTTTGTCAACGGTTCCTGGCACTATCTTTTTTTACGTAAAGAGAGCGACAATTCTTTTGTTTGGTCTATGGAAGATAACGCAGGTGAACAAGCGACAACGGTTTCTGGTGAGACGGTCGAAGAGGCTATGCGTCTTGCCGCTAGGCATTGGCAAAAAGACTCTTTCACTACTGTTATCTGCGGCTTTCGTTATACACTGCCGGAAAGAGATGAACATGGGATCAACGCGCTTTTTCACCAAATGGTAGCATCATACAGTTCAATGAACGGTGTCTACTACGATGAAGAACTTGGAAATAATTGCTTCGTACAAAACGCTTCTGATGAAGCAATCCGCTTGTGGAAACGAAAATCATGACTACAGAGATACACTGCCCCAACTGCCACGCACAATTCGTCATTGCCGACACGTCGATCGCTAAAGGGGATATTCGCTACTGCCCTTTCTGCCGGAGAAATCTCTACCCAGAAAAAGCTTCTACAATACATATAGAGCACACAAAAGATGCTTCTTCGATGACTGTATCGACAACGACTATATCGTTTCTTCCTGAGCATGTGCCCGAGGCGAAGCAGATTCTATTCACGATAGGGCCTTATCAAGTACTGCAAAGCATCGGCAAAGGGGGCATGGGTGAGGTTTTTCTAGCTTACGACACAACGTGCGGAAGACGAATCGC
Organism: Parachlamydiaceae bacterium; assembly: GCA_037143085.1. Taxonomy (GTDB): domain Bacteria; phylum Chlamydiota; class Chlamydiia; order Chlamydiales; family Parachlamydiaceae; genus JBAWVE01. Next base: position 5,662 of record JBAWZJ010000113.1, read on the forward strand.
CCTGAAACAAATCCGTCCGGACTTGATTACCCACAAACAGCTGCACAACCGTTTCTTAAAAGAAGCCCGAATCACCAGCCAGCTTGCGCATCCGGCGATTATCCCTATTTATGCTATCCACACTGACACAGACTTAACGTATTACACAATGCCTTACGTGGAAGGGCGCACCCTAAAACAGCTCCTACGCAACGCTCGTCAGCAGCAGCAAAAAGGGGAAAAGATGGATCATATTGCAGAGTCGATTCCTGCATTGATCCGGATATTCCTTAGTATCTGCCAAGCTGTGGCATACGCCCACTCAAAATGTGTCCTCCACCGGGATTTAAAGCCTGAAAATATTATCGTCGGACAATACGGCCAGATTGTGATCCTCGACTGGGGCTTAGCTAAAATGCTGAGGCAAGAGGAGTCGTCAAGGCAGAGCTCTTTTGAAGATGACAAAAGTGAAGACTCAAGTGAATCGCTATCTCATCTGACAACCATAGGCAAAGTGGTAGGAACGATCACGTACATGGCGCCTGAACGCGCGATGGGGCAACCGGCGAACTTCCAAACAGATATCTACTCGTTAGGGGTTATCCTCTACCAGCTGCTCACACTAAAACTCCCGTTCTATCGCGACTCTCTCAAGGAGTTCCGTAAGACGATGCACAGGGAAAAATTAATCGATCCTATAGAAATCGCCCCTTATCGAGATATTCCCCGCTCCTTATCCCTTGTTGTCCTAAAATGTTTAGCAACAGAGCTGGAACAACGCTACCACACAGTCGATCAACTGATTCACGACTTGGAAAACTACATCGAAGGAAGATCGGAATGGTTCCAAATTGCTCAACTCGACATCAACAAAAAAAGCGACTGGGAATTCCAAGAAAATGTGTTTATCGCCGAACACATTGCCCTGACAAGGGAGACGGATACTTCCGACTGGGTCAACCTGATGATTTCGAAGGACTCTTTCCAAGAGACAATTAAAATTGACGCGAAGGTTAAAATCGGAGAGAGCGGACACGGTCTAGGACTTCTTCTAAGTGTCCCCGAAGCGGCCGACAGA
>JBAWZJ010000114.1:0-6629 GCA_037143085.1 Parachlamydiaceae bacterium
TTTTATTTGTAGATAAATTATTTAAAAAAAATAAGCGTGCGTAAGGTGAGTTATTGATTTAAAGGTGATATTTCTTTACTATTTTTTAATATATATTTATTATTATTATTATGTTTTTGAGGTTTTATGTTAAAGATTGTTCCTACTTTTCACCAAGAAACACCACTTCATGAAATTGTCGATCGGGCAGATGGGGGGATTTGTTTCTACCAAGGTCATAATCATGATGCTTCTTACCAGCTTTTTATTTTGATGCTACCCAAAGTTGCACGGGTCGTTAAACACTGTTATTTAGAATTGCCCAAAGATTTCCATGAAGATTTCGCTAAGCATGCTTTTGGTTATCCTCAAGACCTTTATACAAAACTAAACAAATGTATGACAGATCCGAAACAACGAGCATATGTAAAAACTATTGTTGCTGTCGCTCACAGCGTTGGAATCGCTGTCATCCCTGTTTATTCTGCGAAAACTATCGTGGAGACAAATGAAAAATCTCTTGCGGAATCCCCTGCATCGAGGGCTGCAATGATTGCGCAAAGAATAGCTGCTGACGACAAAATGGTTGAATGTATTAGGTATCACAACAGTTTTCTCGAAGAAGGAGAGAAATTTATTGGGCTTTTCGGAGGAAATCATTCTCAGATATCATCTCCAAGATTTCTAAATTGCGTTTCCATTCTATTTCTAAACCAACCATTAAACGCTGGACTTTATCCTTCTTCTGATATTAGAGGATCCGATGCTAGAAGTGCAGAGCATCTTAAATCATTTGATATCATATCTTTAGCTCCTCAGAAAATTGCCGATGACTTAGATCTGTCAGCTGAAATCACTCCATGTGAATCTGTAGAGTTGTTGAACGCTTTGTTAAAACGGCGTGGTATCGATATTGAATGTAAAGCGTATCGTCGAATTTCCTCTGGTGAAATTGATGCCTTATCTATGTTAACCAAAGAGCAAGTTGATGCGATATGGCCAGAAATTCAAAAACATTTTGATGCGATGAGTAAATCATTATATATTCCAGATGTGAGTGGAGAAATATCACGACTCACTTTTTTTAATATAGAAAATGATAAGACAAAAGAGATGTTATCTCATGCCCTGAGGTGGTCTCAAAAAACAATTTCAGAGCTCCTGATCTCGATGCGTAGCCCAATCGTTTAGTTTATTTCTTTCCAGTCCCTTATATTTTAAGAAGTATTTCTCGCAGCTCCTGCTCAGCCTGCTCCAAAGCTTTTTTCTGCTTTTCAACTAGTTGAGGCGGCGCATTTTTGACAAACTCTTCGTTCGAAAGTTGCCCGCGTGTCTTTTCGATCAACAATTCTAGTTTTTCTTTTTCCTTGATTAATCGTGACTGCTCTTGTTTGATCAACTCCGGTGGAAGAGGGATAAAAATTTTGAGTGTATTGTGCACTCCGGTGCTAGCAAAGCCTAGTGGAGGATCGCTCTCATGCATTTCAATGACATTGGTTTTTACAAGTGCTGCAATGAGAGTACGATTTTTGCTTATCGACTGAAATTCTTCATCCTCTTTTTTTCCTACGATATGAATGTCAGTAGAAACATTGGGAGGTAACTTCATCTCGCCGCGAATATTCCGGATAGTGTAAACAACGGCATCGACAAGGGCGAAAGCACTTTCAATTTCCGGATTGATGTCGCTTTGTCTGGTGACTTGTGGGTAAGGGGCGACAATGCATGCTGGAGACATCAGTGCGTGGATCGCTTCTTTTGTGTAAGGATCGACATTTGGTGAAGGGGTCAATCCGCTGAGACGGTCTTTTAATAGTTGAAAAAGCTCTTCTGTGATAAACGGCGCCATCGGATGGATCAGACGTATAGCCTGCGAGAGAATAATGACGAGAAGTTTTTGTTTGTTTTTCCTTTCCGCCGGTGTTCCTATCTTTCCAAAGAGGACGGGCTTAGCGATTTCTAAATAGTAGGAACAAAATTCCTTCCAGAAAAAGTCGTATGCTTCAATGGCTGCTTGGTCAAAGAAATAGCTATCTAGCTTATTAGTAACGCTGGATATGGTATGATTGAGTTTCGATAGGATCCATCGGTCTTCAAGTTTCAATAGAGATTCATCTAAACCTTGTCCAAACTCTTCAGCTGTCAGGGGAGCATCGCCATCGAGGTTCATGAAAACAAAGCGGGCTCCATTCCACATTTTATTTGCAAAGTTTTTAAACTCTTCGAAACGTCGTCTATCTAGGTCGATTTCCCTCGCTTGAGTAGCGCTAGCGCATAAAGCCATTCTCATGGCATCTGTGCCGTATTCATCGATGATTTCTAGAGGGTCGATGATGTTCCCTTTCGATTTAGACATCTTTTCCCACTTGCAATGGACATCTTTTGGCAGAGGCTTCCCTAGCTCATACTCTTTCCTTTCCTGCTCGCTGAGGTAGGCAATACCTCCACCCTTAACATCACGCCAATACGATTTTCCGTAGATCAGACCGTGAAGGAATACTTGTGGGAACGGGACATGATTCATGGCATAATCTCCCATGCAGAGCATCCGGGCTACCCAGAAAAATAGGATGTCATGACCTGTGACTAGGACGGCATTGGGGTAAAAACGTTTAAGCTCTGGAGTCTGTTCCGGCCATCCAAGGGTGGAAAAAGGCCACAAGGCTGACGAAAACCAAGTGTCGAGGACATCCTCATCTTGATACCAAGCCTCGGGATGCTTTTGCACTTCTGGCGGCTCTCCTTCCCCATCGTAGCAGAGAATCTGTGAAGGGTCGTCACGACGGTACCATATCGGGATTCTGTGTCCCCACCAAAGCTGTCGGCTGATACACCAGTCGCGCAAGTTGTCGATCCAGTGGAAATAGGTGTTTTCCCAGTTCTTCGGGATGAGTTGTGTGCTGCCATCTTTGACTATAGAACTAAGTTTTTTTCCGAAACTCTCCATGCTGACAAACCATTGTTTCGACATGTATGGTTCAATGGTTGCTTTCGATCGATATGAAACACCCACCCGATTGACATGGGGTTCGATTTTTTCAAGAAATCCGTCTTTTTTAAGTGTTTCGACAACTGCATGGCGTGCTTCTTCCATCGTCAGTCCAGCAAAAACACCTCCGTTCTCATTGATCTTCCCATCCGGAGTCATGATATTGATGAATGGAAGCCCATGGGTAATGCCCATTTGGTAGTCGTTAGGATCATGTGCAGGGGTGACTTTTACCATTCCTGTACCAAAGTTAGCGTCGACATGGTGGTCGGCAATAATAGGGATTTCTCTTCCCGTAATCGGCAGAATGACGCTCTTTCCTATCAAATGGGTATAGCGAGGGTCTTTTGGCGCGATGGCGATAGCGGTGTCGCCAAGCATCGTTTCAGGGCGGGTTGTCGCGATGTGGATGAAGCCAGAGCCATCCTTAAGTGGATATTTAAGATGCCATAGGAATGATTTTCTTTCTTCATACTCAACCTCATCATCTGCGATTGCTGTTTGAGTGACAGGGTCCCAATTAACCAGGTAGTCGCCCCGATAGATAAGACCTTTGTCGTAGAGTTTTTTGAACATCGAGCGGACGGCTTTATTGTTTCCGGCGTCCATGGTGAAGCGGAGGCGGGACCAGTCGCATGAGGAACCTACCCGTCGGAGTTGATTGAGGATATTATTCTCTTTTTCCTCTTTCCATTGCCACACATGGGCTAGAAACTCTTCGCGAGGGAAATCTTTCCTTTTTTTGCCGAGGGTTGCCATTAAGTGCCTTTCAACGACTGTCTGCGTTGAAATTCCGGCATGGTCTGTGCCTGGAACCCAGAGGGCTTCATATCCACTCATCCGTTTCCAGCGAATTAAAATATCTTGAAGGGTGTTGACCAAGGCATGTCCCATATGGAGAGCACCGGTGACGTTTGGCGGAGGCATGACTATGCAGTAGGGAGGTTTTGTTGAGGCGGGATCCGCTTTGAAAAATCCATTTTTTTCCCAAAAGTCGTACCATTTAGCATCGACAACTTTCGCTTCATAGGCCTTGGCTTGTTCTTTCATACTCAACTGCTATTTGTAGGTTTAAGAGGAATCATTTTCTCATGATATGATTTAAATCTCAAGTTCATGTTGCGAAAGTTGCCTCGCTATCTTATAATCTCGCACATGACGAAAAGAAACAGCAATTTTAATAAGCTAAAGAGCAATTATCTTTTCCCTGAGATCAATCAGAGGAAACAGCAATTTCTTGCGCGCCATCCCGGCGTTTCCTTGATCAGTTTGGGAATAGGTGATACGACTGAGCCTATCTCTCCTCACATTACGAATGGCTTAGTTTTAGGAAGTTCCCGTTTGGCAACGGCGGATGGATATCAGGGTTATGGTCCAGAACAAGGAATGAAGGTGTTGAGGGAAAGAGTTGCCGCGACATTTTATCCTGGATTGATCCGTCCGGAAGATGTTTTTGTTTCTGATGGGGCTAAATGTGACCTTGGACGATTACAGACTCTTTTTGGCCGCGGTGTATCAATTGCTGTTCAAGATGCTGCATACCCAGTTTATGTCGATGGCAGTCTCATCTTAGGAGTGGAAAATATTGTCCTAATGCCATGTCCTCCGGAAAATAATTTCTTTCCTATCCTTGAGAAAATGCCGAGAACGGATCTGATCTATTTTTGCTCTCCAAATAATCCTACCGGAGCGGTTGCAACGAGGGCTCAACTTCAATCTCTGGTTGCTTTTGCCAAGGCAAATCGGTCGATCATTATTTTCGATTCGGCTTATAGCCACTATATCCAAGATCCCTCATTACCAAGGTCTATTTTTGAAATTCCGGGAGCCGAAGAGGTAGCCATTGAGGTGGGGTCGTTTTCGAAAATTGCTGGTTTTACGGGGGTTCGATTGGGATGGACGGTTGTTCCAGAACAGTTGAAGTATGAGGATGGCTTTTCCGTAAGGGCTGACTGGAATCGGCTGATGTCGACATTATTTAATGGAGCTTCAAATATTGCTCAATGGGGTGGATGTGCTGTCCTGGAAAAAGAGGGGCTTGAGGAGATCGATGCGCTCAGGAATTTCTATATGGAGAACACCCGTCTTTTAAAAGAATCTCTTGATGCTTCAAAGCAAGATGTTTTTGGAGGGGAAAATGCTCCTTATCTTTGGGTTCGATTTAAAGGCAAAAGCTCTTGGGATATTTTTCAATATTTCTTAGAAGAGCTTCATCTTGTTGTCACTCCCGGGGTGGGATTCGGCTCTGGCGGTGAAGGGTTTATCCGGTTGGCTGCTTTCGGCCACCGGGAAAATATCCTCCAGGCAGCAAAAAAGCTTAAGACTCGACTTTGTACATTTTTTTGATCCATCTTCCGAGAGAGGCTTTCTGCAGCTAAATAAATTTCTCGGAAGGGCAAAAAATGTCCATCTGTCGAAATTTATTTAGCTGGAGTTTGCCTCTATCTGGAATCTGAACCAAAAAAATGTACAAAGTCGAGTTAAGACCCTTTCCTTTTAACGGAACTTCCGCTATAAGGAGGAAAACAAGTGAAGGTCACGTGAGTACACAAACACTGCAATCTTATACATGGCTAAGGAAAATTCCAGGGGAGCTTTTTGCTTTAGATGAGAAACCCTTGCTAGGATTCTCCCCCCCATTCCCATGGCAGGAGTTTTCAGCAGAGATTGGCCGCTCTCTCAAACTTGCCGAATTTTCCATTTCTCCAGGGGAGCTACGCTGGCGCTCATCTGACGAGTTATTTGCTGGGATGGGGGACAAATTGTCTGGAATCCCTCTTGTTATCACACCTCTTGCCGGTTCCATTTGGTGGGTGATGTCAGAGAAATCCGTCATTCGTTTTATGGAGCTTTTATTGATAAAAGATCAGCAAAATCCTCCGGAGTGTTGTGCAGATCCTGATTTTATTAAGGCAGCTTCTCAATTTCTTTCGATCGAGGCTATCTCTGCTTTTCAGAAGATGAATTTCGACAAAAAACTGATGCCTATGGTGACTGAGGGGCCTAATTTGCCGACGGATTCATGTCTATGTCAAGATTTAGAGGTTCTTTTTAAGGGTGAATCTCTATATGGGCGCTTGTACATCTCCCCGGCATTTCGGAAAGAGTGGACGCTGCGATACCTAGAAAATAAGCCTGCATTGACAGCATTACCTATGGCAGACTCTCTCGATGTTGTCGTTCACTTAGAGGCTGGCAGGATAGATCTTAAACCGTCAGAGTGGAAGCAGCTTGTCATTGGAGACTTTGTCATTATCGACACCTGTTCTCTCGATCCCGACGAAGACAAAGGGCGTGTGATGCTGGTGATCAATGGCATTCCGTGCTTCCGGGCAAAAATTAAACAAGGGTCTCTGAAAATTCTTGAACATCCCCTGTATCATGAGGTAGGTAAATTTATGGCTGATCTTCCACCAAAAGGGAAACACCCTGAAGATGACGATTTTGACGATGATTATGGTGATTTTGAAGACGATGACAATAGCATGGTCATGAGCATTAAAAATGCCAATGATTGCATCGGTTGTGAAGCTTGTTCACGCGTCTGTCCAAAAGATTGTTTTACTCATGAACACAAACAAGCCGCTTAAGGAGTAGTTTATGCCACGTCCTGAAAAACACGTTTTTATCTGTACGCAAAACCGTCCGCAAGGTCATCCGC
>JBAWZJ010000115.1:0-6613 GCA_037143085.1 Parachlamydiaceae bacterium
ATATTAGACTGACTCTTCCATTCAGAAGAGTCTTCGAAAAGGCTTATTTTGGGAAAAGTTTTTGGGTCCAGTCCCGAAAAAACATCTTCCACATACATTTTTGCCACGCGCTGAGGTGTATGCCGGAGCGACTCATCAGAAAGGTCTAGTCCCAAAATTTCCATAATACCGGAAAATTTTTCCGCGATAGCGTCTATTTTTTCCTGATTAGACAGCATCGGAAGGGAAATAGCCTCATGCTCTCTCATAAAAAGGTCCCTACTTTTTTGCTGTGGCAGCAGCTTTTGTGGAGAGATAATCTTCTAAGTTACCATCATGGAAATGAATTCCATCTTCTTCAAAGGCGATAATCTTTGTTGCTACTTGATCGATAAGGTCGCGGTCATGACTTGCTACGATCACAGATCCTTTATATTCTTCAAGACCCCAAGAAAGGGCTGAAACGGCTTCGAGGTCAAGATGGTTGTCCGGTTCGTCCAAAATAATGACGTTGTGATCGCTCAGAATCATCCCGGAAAGGATAAGACGTGCTGTCTCTCCTCCTGAAAGGGTGCCGACAGGTTTAAATGCATCGTCACCGCCAAACAATAATTTACCCATCACTGCACGGACATCTTGGTCATAGATTCCAGGACGTCGCTCTTTCAGCCATTCAAATCCTGTTTTTTGATTTTTCTTGTCGACCAAATCATTGTGGTTTTGTGGAAAATAGTTGATCGTTACTTGGTGGCCAAGCTCTACCGTTCCACTGTCGGGGGTTAACACACCCGCTAACATTTTTAGTAACGTTGTTTTTCCCATCCCGTTGCTCCCAATGACGCCGATTTTATCTCCACGGTGGAATTCAAAACTAAAATCTTTGATGACAGATTTTCCTTCGTAGCTTTTCTTTAGGTTTGCCGCTTTTAACACAATTTTTCCAGCCTGTTTTTCCATTGGAATGAAGCGGATATATGGACGTTGAATATTTGATTTTTTCAAGTCTTGAGGTTGTAACCTAGCGATCTCTCTGACTCGAGATTGTACCTGGCTAGCACGTGTTCCTGCGCCGAAGCGAGAGACAAACTCTTTTAGCTGGGCAATCTTTTTTTCCTTCGATTTCGCCTCAACGTCAGCGCGCTCCCGCACTGCTGTTTTAGCTATGACCATAGAATCGTAGTTTCCAGGGTAGGTGATGATTGTTTCATAGTCGATATCTGCAATATGAGTTGTTACAGAATTTAAGAAGTGGCGGTTGTGACTGATAACGATTAAGGTACCTTTGTAGTCAAACAGGAACTTCTCTAGCCATCCTATCGATTCCAAATCCAAGTGGTTTGTCGGTTCATCGAGGAGAAGGGCTTGAGGTTCTCCAAAGAGAGCTTGGCAAAGGAGTACGCGGAATTGCATATCCGTTGGGATAGCATGCATAGGCTGATTAAAGAACTCTTCGTGGATTCCCATACCGGCAAGAAGTATTTCTGCGTTTGTTTCTGCTGAGTAGCCGTCTTCTTCTGCGATGATTCCTTCCAAATCTCCAAGGCGCATTCCCACGTCGTCCGTCATTTCGACTTCATACAGAGAATCTCTTTCTTGTAAGGCACCCCATAGCCGTTTATTTCCCATGATTACGACATCGAGGACCTTAAACGCGTGGTAGTCTTCGATATTTTGTCGCAAGATTCCCACACGATCCGGCAGGGTTACGGTTCCACTTGAGGGCTCTTCGAGACCCATGATGATTTTTAGAAGAGTCGACTTTCCGGCTCCATTAGGACCTGTTAGGCCGTATCGATTGCCAGCGTTGAACGTAGCGGTTACTAGGTCGAAAAGTACGCGACCACCGAAGCTTTTTGAAATTAGGTTGAGGGTAATCATATATAATAACTCTAATTATTAGACCTTTTGTAATTTCAGAACTCCTGACGTCGCTGGTGTGGCGTCGGAATTGAGAAATAGACCAATCTGCAGCGCTCGATTCCTCTGCAATAGTGCATGGAATATTTCCTCGTCGTCGATCACTGCATCTTGATCTCTTTTTCAATTCCCCGCCTACGCATCGATGTCAGGAGTTCTGATTTAGGTTCTGTAGATTTTCGGTATACTCTCGAAAAGCGACGAACCCTGAATTATGCAAGAGGTCTGTTGGGTAAGTAGGGGAATTGTACCACATCTGTTTAAAATATAGCGACTATTTTTTGATCTTCTGTTACTCTGAGGAAAAGAGGAATAGGACGCAATGCACGATAGGTCCAGTGAAGTTATTAACAATACCGAGTTGAAATTTTCGAGAGAGCAGGGTTTTTTTGACAAAAGTCAGGGAATCAAGTTTCTGATTGCTTTCATTTTTCTTGTCTCTTTATTCGCTGTTTTACATTTCAGAGAAATTAGGGTCGAGGTGTTGGAGTTTAATAGTATTGCTCCAAGCTATGTGGTAGCACAAGTTGATTTTGACTTCCTCGATGAAGAGGCAACGATTATTCTCCGGCAAGAGGCTGTTAGGGATATTGGTAAGATATACGAGCTGCTAGAGAGGGAAATTAGGCACAGCCGCATTGAGTTTGAGAATTTTTTAGTTTACAACCAAGATTGGCGGAAAGCTGTTCAAGATACAACATTTGAAGAGATGTATCGAGGTGTCGATGCTCTGGAAAAAACACTGCTTCAAATGAGATTCACCGATCCGAGAACGTTGCAGAAAATACATGATTTGCAGATGCCTCTCGTTTATTATCTTGTGTATACACCTGCCGATATTGCAAGCCCCGTCACATTTCCTCAGCAGCTCTGGGAGTCGATCGGCGCCCTCGCTTTTGCTAACGGAAATTTCCATGAAGGGACTTCATCTGCGATTATTGAATATTTTCGTTCTAAAAAGTGGAAGCTTGATGAAGATCTCAATGCAGAACGGGCATTGCGGCGGCGGATTCAGAGCAAGGTTCCTGAAAAGTATACGAGCGTGAGTGCTGGAAGTCGGATTATCGACCAAGGCGAGAGGGTAACAACGCGCCATATGGCAATGTTCCAGGCGATGAAAAAGAAGCTTGGAGAGCAGCGTAACCTATGGCACCCTTTGACTCTCCTAGGCAGTTTTATCCTGGCATTGACGCTTACAGGTATTTGCATTACATACTTTCGAATTAATCACTCTCAAATTCTGGCTTCGAATAGGAAGTTGTTTTTGATTGTTACAGTGATCGTTCTTTCCTTTATCCTAGCAAAAGCTGTTGAATTTTTTCTTCTCACGTCAAAGTCTAATCTCATTGACATTGTCCGCTATCCAGTGATCGTTCCCTTTGCAGCAATTCTTCTTTGCTGTTTGATGAATTCGAACATAGCAACATTTGTTGCCGGCTTTTTGACTATAATTCTCACCCTTACTCTTTCCTTCGAGCGTCAAGGTTTTATGATCATTAACCTCGCCGCAGCCCTTGTAGCAATTTTGAGCACCGGCTCGTTGCGGCGGCGCAAGGAAATTTTCATTGTCTGCGCGAAAGCATGGGTTTGTTGCGTCATCGTTATTATTTCTTTGCAGTTCTATCAAAATATTCTTTGGAGTGTTTCAACTCTGACTGACATTTTAAGTTCGGCTATTTTTATGCTGATTACAGCGATTATCGTCGTTGGGTTATTGCCTCTCTTAGAGTCAGCCTTCCGCATCATGACAGACGTAACGTTGATGGAATATATGGATCCAAATAACGATATTTTGAGACGTCTCACGATAGAGGCACCCGGGACGTATCAACATTCTGTTGTTGTTGGAAATCTTTCTGAAGCCGCAGCTTTAGCTATTGGAGCAAACGGTCTTTTTTGCCGTGTTGCCACCCTTTATCATGATATAGGCAAGATGGTGACACCTCAGTATTTTACAGAAAACCAACAAGGGGGGATGAACATCCACCAACTGCTTACTCCGCAAGAATCTGCTGAGGTGATCATTGCTCATGTGAGCGAAGGTGTGGCGATTGCCCGTAAAGCCGGACTTCCAGAGCAATTTGTTGATATCATCAAAGAGCACCACGGAACAACGTTAACCTACTATTTTTACAGAAAGCAGCTGGAAAAGGTTGGGGGTGACAAGACTCTTGTCGATGAGAAAGAATTCCGTTACTCGGGACCCAAGCCCCGAACGAAGGAGTCGGTGATTATTATGATAGCCGATTCATTAGAGGCCGCTTCTCGTTCTTTAGATCATATTGATGAAGAATCCCTCATGGATTTAGCAACACGTTTGATTAAAGATAAAGCGGACGGCGGACAGTTTGATAACTGCCTGTTGACGTTTGAGGAATTGGCTATTGTTAAGATGACTCTTGTTAAAACGCTCGTAGCTTACGGTCATACAAGAGTCAAATACCCCACTCAAGAAGTGGAAGTTTCATCGGAAGATGAGTTGATTACAGAATAAAGGATAAGTTTAATGACAACTTTTGCAGATCTGGGTTTAGATCCCGCGATCTTAGCTTCGTTAGAAAAAATGCAATATAAAGAGCCTTCGCCTATACAGGTTGAGGCCATACCGTTGATCCTTCAGAAAAAGGATTTGATCGCTCTTGCCCAAACAGGTTCAGGAAAAACCGCTGCTTGCGCTATTCCTATTTGCCACTTAGTAGATATCGAAAACCAGCATATCCAAGCGCTTATTATTGTTCCCACAAGGGAGCTTGCGCTTCAATATGCGACCGAGACCCAGAAAATTGGTGGGGAGAAAGGGGTTAAAGCGTTCGCTATATTCGGTGGAGAGGATGCTGCGATGCAGCAGTCTAAGCTGAAACATGGTGTGCATGTACTGATTGCTACACCAGGAAGGTTGATAGATTTTATTTATTCTCGACAAATTGACTTGTCAAAAGTCGAGACATTAATCCTTGATGAAGCTGATGAGATGCTCAGCATGGGATTTTATGATGACTTAGAGTTTGTGATGCAGTGTTTGAATCATGACCACCAAACATTATTGTTTTCTGCAACAATGCCACAGCAGATCAAGAAGATTGCGCAGAAACACATGAAAGAGCCTGCTGAGGTTTGTTTGACTCAGACACAAAGAAGTCCGGATACTATCGATCACTGTTTTGTTTATTGCCATCATGAACAAAAAGGCCGTACATTATGTCGGATGATCGAAGACCTTCATCCAAAGCAAGCTATTGTGTTTTGTCGTTCTCGCGATGAAGTGGAGCGTGTGTGTAGGGGGTTAAAGCAACACTTTGACGGAGTCGATTATTTGCATGCCGGTTTGTCGCAAGACGTCCGTTCTACCATCACGAATAAATTCCGCACAGCTCGAATCCGCTTTCTCGTAGCGACGGATGTTGCGGCACGAGGACTTGATTTTTCGGGCATCACGCACGTCTTTATTTTTCATTTGGCAGACGATCCGGATATTTATGTCCACCGTTCGGGGCGGACAGGTCGTTGCGAGAGGGAAGGGACTGTTGTTACATTGGTGACAAGTCGCGAACTCTCCGCACTTCGAAGTGTGTTAGATGCTATTAAAAAAGAAGTGAAGTGGATAGGCGATCCTCCTCCAAGTCAAGCCGAAGTTCGAAGTCATAGTGGTTCCAGACCTCGAACTGGGCAGCGGCGGGCTCCTGGGAATCGATAGCATTGAAAAGGTTTATACCGAACGTTACTCAAAACTTGGTATTTTTGGCGCGTTAGAAATGCCAAGTTTTGAATGACGTTCGGTGTATTAATAGTTAAGATTTTTTTTTGAATCTCTTTTAGACTCAGATTTCAGAGGCAATACAAGCTTTTGCATATTGCCCCTGTAATTTGAATAGAAAAATGGCTAAAAAGAACCCGAAAATCGAACATCCCTGAATTATTCAATAGGTTCATTATGTTTATTTCTAAAAATCAAGTAAGAATGCACGATACGGATATGGCGGGCATCTTATATTTTCCGAGGCAGTTTCGCTTTGCTCATGATGCGCTAGAGGATTTTGTTGCGAGTTTGGGGTATACATTCGATCAAATTTTTCACAAAGAGCACTTTGTTTTTGTCATTGTTCATGCTGAGTCGGATTATTTGAATCCATTACGTGTCAGCGATAAACTGGATATTCATTTAACAATTGAGAATATAGGAAATAGTTCATTTACAGTTTGTTATAAAATCTACAAAGAAGATAAGACATTGTCGGGGACTGCAAAAACTGTTCATGTTACCCTTGATGCTAAGACTCGCAAAAAAATTCCTATTCCCCAGATTTTTAGGGATCTGTTAGAAAAACACCAAGTTCTCTAAAAAAGATTTTCTAAGATATCCGATCATTAACTGGGCAGTCTCTTGGCCCCAGGATTGACGCGTTAGAAATGCTAATTTTTGAAGAATATTCGATATAATTCAGATTTGAATGCAAAAAGCTTGAAATTTAATTACAAAACCATAGTGTAAAGTTTATTTTGAATGTTGTATTTTAAATTATTTATTTATATAATAAGAATAGGTTTCTTGCTCTTTTATTGTCGTTTAGAGGGGGGAGTATGAGTTTAAATACTGGTGCGGGTGCCTCCGGCACTCAAGATTCAAGTTTCTCGCTCAACAATTCTGACGGTTCTTCTGGAGTCACACCTGCTGCAGGGGCTGGGACGGGTGGCGGAGCGGGGGCGTCTCCACATTCTG
>JBAWZJ010000116.1:0-6599 GCA_037143085.1 Parachlamydiaceae bacterium
TCCCTCGATAAGATTTTCGTATTTTGATACTTCATTATCCTCGATATTTAATAGCTTAGCGTGCAACTTTCTGAGGTTCTCATCTTGATTTCTTTCGCGGTGGTCGCAGATGACAATCCCATTTATTTTCGATCCCACTGTCCTGCTAAGATCTTGCAGATGGTACTGAAAATGTTCAGTCAGGGGCTTGTAGGTATTCCAATAAAGGTCCTCTTGCGATTGGATGAATGTTTGTTGGTAGGCGACTTCAACGCTGGTCACTGTAGAAATCACTCGCATGGATTGATACTTGTTGATGATTCCAAAGATCGAGGTACGTAGATTATCTCTTTCTACACGGTCGAGATGGATCAGGTTGTTTTCTTTCTGTTCATGACCGATTTTTTTGTCCGAAATATCGCCATTTAACTTCTCCGCGGACTGAGTACTGAGCCTTGAGGTGGTTTAAATCATACTCGACGTGATGCCGATCTTCTGGTATAACAACGCCGCCAACGACAAAATATTTTGTGCTTGTCTTGTGCGGTGGTGGTGCAGTTCCTGATTCGTCTACAAATAACAAGTGCATATCTCAATTCCTAAGTTCACTAATGAGACATTCATGATATTATGCGTAAACGTTGAATGCAAGGCTCTTGTTGGCTTGTTTTTTCGAATGGCTTATTGCTAAAAACTGCTAATCGTTGCGTTTAGAGGTTGTTGTGTCAATATCAAGAATCCATTTTTTAAGAGCATTTGTATTACTCATATCTCCTTTAAAATGGTATTGAGGAATAAAGGGTTGATTCCATGGACGCGGTTCGTTGCGAATGACAGACATGGGAAAGAAAAGAAGTGCCATTTTAGAGGGAAGTTCTACTGCGCGTACCTCACCATACCCAGTATGCGCTCCTGTAGACTGTCCGACGTGAATCATCTGTGGGAGGGCACGCGCCTCTTGTGCAAATATTAGACAGGAACTAAAGCAATATCCATCAGTTGGCACTCTCCTTGGCAGCGGACAGCAACCTGAGTCTCTCGTTGTCATCCAAAAATCTAACCCTTCCTCGTGGTTCTTTCGGTTTGGTCACCTTCCTGATCGGAGAGTCATCAATCCACCCCCATTCTTTCACCGCGATCGTTAATGCATGTGAAAGAGCCGCCATATATCTTACAACCGTCGAGGGGCTGCGCTGATACCCCTGCTTTGTAATCCCTCTCAAAAGTGCGTCCCGTTGTTCCGCGATGATAGCGGGCGTGAGGTCAGACAGAAGGCAGCTGCCAATTTGTTTTTTCCACCAAAGGAGCTGTGCGCCTTGGCGTTGTTCACATTTCTTCTTGGTTGGAAGGACGTTGGTCGTATAACGGTCGATCAATTCCCCAAGAGTGTGTTTCTTTGTCTCTGTCGTCTTGAAGTGACGTCCTTCTCTTATGGCAGACTCTGTTTGTAGAATCCAGCGATCTGCATCGGTTTTTCGCTTAAATGATCCATATTGAGGTTTGCAACCTTTGATTCTGATTTAAACGTGAAATCGGGTCTTTCCGTCTTTGTCTGGAAGTTCTTTGATTGATGCCATTGACTCGCCTTTTTATCATTAGATTTACACCCAGGAGACTCTTATTCTCCTGAGTCCGTTTCGTTTCTCTCTCGTAGTTTTGCGGAATTAATGCGTAGATGATATGGTTTTTCCCCACTTTTACCCCACTAAAATACAAGCTTGTCACATTTGGGGAACTGATCCCTTTATTGTGATTTATTGTCTCGTGTTGTGTTCAAGTGGGGTAGAATTGGGGAAAATCCCCAACCAAAAGAAAAAGGCACTTAAGGATTACTCCTTAAGTGCCTGTGAGTTAACTCTCCGGATGTAGGATTCGAACCTACGACCAATGGATTAACAGTCCACTGCTCTACCACTGAGCTAATCCGGAATAATGAAGAATGATCTTAGGCGATTTCATGTTTTTTATGCAATGAAATTTCTTAGAAAAATAAAAAATTATCCTTTCGATCCCACTAATTCAGGTTCTATCCAACGCCCATGCCTCTTGATTAGTTCCACAAGGCGGTCATCAGCATCTGCAAATGCAATATCTTTCTCAATGCATTCTTTACCCACATACAAGTCTATCATTCCAGGCTTAGATCCTACATATCCAAAATCCGCATCAGCCATTTCCCCTGGACCATTCACTATACATCCCATAATCGCTATTTTAACCCCTGGAAGATGTGCTGTACGTTCTCGGATTCGCTTAGAAACGTCCTGTAAATCAAATAACGTCCGACCACAACTTGGACAAGAAATGAAATCGGTCTTCGAAACTCTCATTCTTGCTGCTTGTAATATATTAAAACTCAATCTACGTAAAAAATCTGTCTCATAAGGGCCTCTAATCCATATTCCATCGCCAAGTCCATCGCAAAAAAGAGCTCCATATTCGGCTGCTGAACGGATAATAAGATCTTCTTCTACACATGAATAATCAAACGCCAAAACGACTGGAATGGTGATATGCTCCGCTTGTAGCCACTCAAAAAAACGCCGGCAGTAATGCAGTCTATCGGATTGAGGGGAAAGGAAAATCAATGTAGGTTTTATTTTTTCGATAATATCCCATTCATCACAGGTTTCATCAGAAACAACGACTGCCGTAGGAGGCTTTGGAGATGAAGACACTGCAAATCGATCTTTTTCTAATTGGTTTCTATATACCTTAAAAGCATCTTTTAGCGGTCAGAAAGAGATTTCATCCGTTTCAGGATTCCTTGAAAAAAGGCTAACGCCAATTTTTTTGAGATCTTGCAAAGGTTCGTCTTTTTCCTGATTAGTGACAATTCCATCGACACTTGAAATTTTTAACCGAGGTTGTCCAAACTGGACATCACATCCAAAGTTTTCATACAGTTCAGATGGCGTAGAATATCGTTTAGGCGCTTCTACAATAACAGTTCCATCGCGGTGAAAAGCTACATTTTTAGGAAGGGAAACCTGACGGCGTTGGATTGTCTCTATATGGCGGTATTTCTCTTCGAAAGGAGCAACGCCTTTGCTGTTTTCATAAGCTTTTGCAAGGGAAATCAAATGCTTGCAAGGGGCGATCTCATTCCATGCATCTTCAGTTAGCGACACACGGATAGTATCACCTATGCCATCAAGGAGAAGTGATCCAATCCCCATCGCTGACTTGATTCGTCCGTCTTCTCCTTCTCCAGCTTCAGTGACACCTAAGTGAAGGGGATAATCCCAGCCAAGAGTGATCATCTCAGCTACCAAGAGGCGATAAGCGAGAATCATGACTTTAGGGTTGGATGCTTTCATCGAAAAAATAAAATCATGGAAATCATTTTTTCGGCAAATTCTTGCAAATTCGAGAGCGGACTCAACCATCCCACGAGGAGTATCGCCATAGCGGTTCATGATTCTGTCGGACAAAGAGCCGTGGTTTGTACCAATACGTATTGCTTTTTTCAAATGCTTGCATTTTTCGACGAGTGGCGTGAATTTTTCCTCTATCTTTTCAATTTCTTTAGCGTATGAGGCATCATCATAATCGATCACTCTGAAAGAGGCTCTCTTATCAACATAATTTCCTGGATTGACGCGAACTTTATCTACAAAATCGATCACACGTATTGCTGCAGGAGGAAAAAAATGGATGTCAGCAACAAGCGGAATTGTGTAATTCTTTTGTATCAGGCCATTTTTAATAGCTTCACATGCTTCAGCTTCCTTGATTCCTTGTACAGTGACACGTACAATCTCACATCCGGCATCAGCAAGCCGCATTGCTTGATTTATTGTAGCCTCGACATCCCTAGTGCTGGATGTTGTCATGGATTGAATGCGAACAGGATTGTTGCCACCGACTCCTATAGAGCCAACCATCACTTCGCGTGTTTTCCACCTATTTGTTTTAAAATGGGAATCACAATATTTTATCATAAAAAGGCCTTAAAAAGATTAAGAAGCTATCCAATAACGCTGCAACCTGCACGAAAAAAAACTCGAAATTGAGTATAATTTTACTTGGATAGCTTGAAGGAGATGATTCTAACCTATTTTGGTTAAATTTCCAATCATTCTTCATTCAACCTATCCAACAGGGTGGAGGTGTTCATCTAAGAAATAACCTTCTTCATTTTCTACCACAATTGAATGGGTTAATTTTACAGGTTTTTCATCTTCAACTTTACAGGCATGATTTAAAAAAAATAGCTCGCGGTTAATGAAAACAATTTTAAATTTTCATGATAGGTATGACGCGTTTGTTATGTTCTACTTAACAAGATATTTAAAAAGATCACCAAACGACTTTTGAACTTCGGAAATAACCGGCTCTCTGTCTGTTATGACAACCTCTTTTCCTTGTTCTGCAATATGTTTAGCGACGACTAATTTTTGAGACTCCTCAATGATAGGAACAGGACAACGGGGTTTGTAACAAACGTCATCAAAAACATATGAATCTGATCCACTATCTAATAAAAGCTGCGCTTGAAACTGAGCATGGGCTTGATTTGTAGTATCTGTAGCTCTAAATAACGTTGGTTCTATGCCCGTTAAAAGAGCATAACTACTTAATGCTCGGTTATCTCTTGGAAAGCAGGGGCCGCCGAAACCATATCCGGGGAAAAGACACTTAGATCCAACTCTTGAATCTAATCCGATCGCCTTTAGAATATCTAATTTATTCGCACCTTCAGTTTTGTCTGCAATATCAGCTACAAGATTTGTGTAGGCGATTTTCATCGTAATAAAACAGTTTAACGCCAATTTTGTAATTTCGCCGCTTTCTGGGCTCATCCGCGCTATAGAAGGTGATTTTTGGGTTATTCTGTTATGTATTGTTTCCAAAATATCACCAGCTTCTTTAGACCCTTCACCAATAAGCACCATGTCCGGATTTTCTAAACCGTAAATAATATTCCCTTGAGCTATAAATGCTGGATTGTAGCTGAGGGTAGTGTTAATACAATTTTGAAGCAGGGGAGTCGCCGTATTTTTAAGATATCCGGGAAAAACGGTGCAACAAACAACAATGTGTTTATTTGCTGGGGCTAACGAGTTAATCTTTGTTAATAAGTCAGACAAAAATGTATGGTCATATGCTTCAGCACCGGCTGTCGTCGGCGTCGCCAATGTGATGAACACAATATCGGAAAAATCTATCGCTTCTTCCAGAGAAGTCGTGGCTCGGAAATTATTACTTTCTTGCAGATAATGAGAGACTTCAGGTTCTGAAGATTGAAATTTTTTGGAATTAATCTGATTAATGTAATCAGGTGAGAGGTCTACTCCCAAAACATTATATCCCGCTTTTTCTAGGCAGAGGGCGAAACAAATGCCAAGCCGACCTATGCCGATGACAGTGATATTTTCACTTTGAATTGGCAAGGAAAATAAAGGTAAGCAAATCAGTAAAAAAAGGTTGGTGAACAGATTGCGTATGTTAATCATGATGTCCTCGTGAATTACTCGATGTTTATAAAATGTTTTGTGTCCTTTGAAACCTCTGCTTCAATCCATGAATACAAAAGCTTTAACCCTGTTTCCAGTGGTTGTGTCGGTTGCCATCCAAGCTCTTGTTGAATCAAAGAATTGTTGGAATTTCTTCCTCTTACACCCTCCGGGCCTTGGACATTTTCAATCGTCAAATTCTTACCAGCAATTTTGGCAATTAAAAGAGCTAGATCATTGATACTAATCATCTCTTCGGAACCTAAGTTCATAACCGGATGAGGTTGCTCTTCTTTCATAATTCGGCGGATCCCTTCAACACAATCTGTTACATAGAGAAAAGATCTTGTCTGATCTCCCTTTCCCCAGATTTGTATTGAGTCTCCATCATTTGCTTGTGCTACTTTCCGGCACAGGGCTGCAGGAGCTTTTTCTCGTCCGCCTTTCCAGGCTCCTTGTGGGCCAAAGACGTTATGTAGACGAGCTATCCTTACGTCCATCTTGTAGTCTCGGGCATAAGATTGATAAAGTCGTTCACTAAAAAGCTTTTCCCAACCGTATTCTGTATCTGGTGCTGCGGGATAAGCAGAATCTTCAGAACATTGTGGGTTTTCTGGGTCGAGTTGGTTTCTCTCAGGATAAATACATGCTGATGATGTATAGAAAACTTTTCTGACACCTGTTTTCCTGCATTCTTCTAATACATGAATGTTGATCAGAGCTGAATTGTGCATAATCTGAGCGTCATGTGTAGAAATGAACCCCATTCCTCCCATATCTGCAGCAAGTTGGCACACTTCATCGAATCCACTATCGATTGCAACTGCGGTTTCGGCGTCTTGGGCAAGGCGAAGATCCAAAAGGAGGAACTCATCTGCGCCAGTTGCTGTAAACTCAGGGTACTTAAAATCGACTCCACGGACCCAATACCCTTCTGCTTTATATTGCTTGGTTAAGTGGTATCCAATGAATCCTCCAGCTCCACAGATCAAGACGGTCTTTTGGTCAGCGGTTGGTTTTTCAGATGCATTGAGAAGATTTGAAGAAAATGCAAGAACAATCAAAATCAAGGCGATTTGTTTGGAGAAAGATAAACTTAAATAATGTTTTGTGAATTTCATACTTATTCTCTTTTTCTAAGTGTTTAAAATAGTGTGTAAA
>JBAWZJ010000117.1:0-6598 GCA_037143085.1 Parachlamydiaceae bacterium
ACCAAGACGAACTCATGATGCGGCGGGCGATAGAATTGAGCATGAAGGCTCGTGTTCTTGCCCCCCCAAATCCTTGGGTCGGATGCGTCATCATCAATGACGGAGAGATCGTCGGCGAAGGATACACACAACCTCCAGGTCAGGCCCATGCTGAAGTGATCGCTTTGCTTCAAGCTAAAGAAAAAGCAAAAGGATCCACCGTTTATGTCACATTGGAACCTTGCTCCCATCACGGAAAAACACCTCCGTGTTCAGAAGCTTTGATTAAAGCCCAGGTTGCCCGTGTTGTGATTGCGCTACAAGATCCAGACCTAAACGTCAACGGTAAGGGCGTCAAACAACTACGCGCGGCGGGTATTGAAGTTGTGACGGGTTGCTGCACACATGACGTTGCAAAATCACTCGTTCCCTATTTGCACCACCGAAAAACAGGAAAGCCATACTGTATCGTGAAAGGAGCTGTAAGTATTGACGGCAGAATAGCAGCCTCTGATGGGACATCTCAATGGATCTCTTCTCCTGAGGCCAGGCGTCAATCCCACCGCCTTCGAGCGCAATCGCAAGCGATCATCGTCGGAGCGGGAACAGCACGTATCGATCGTCCCCGCCTAACCGTACGAGATGTCTCTGAATTTCCATTATCGCCTCCCTTAAGAGTTATACTTGATGCTAAAGGTTCGGTCCCCCCTGAAGGCCCACTTTTTGATACAAAAATTGCCCCAACGTTGATCTTTACTACACAAGAATGTCCTCAACATGTAAAAGATAAATGGAAACTGTGTGGGGTTGAAACCGTGACGATAGCGGGAGCTAAAAACAACGTCGGAGTCGATTTGGAAGCGGTTTTAGATGAGCTTGGCAGCAGGGGTGTTTTACAAGCCATTGTTGATGGCGGCGGCACTTTGATCGGAGCATTTCTAGAATCGGAATTATTCCAATCATTTCGCGTTGATATTGGCACATGCATTATTGGAGATCAAGGTTTGCCGCTTGCTAAACTGAAAAATATCCCCACACTTTCTCGAGCGATAAAATTTAAACTCATTGAAACGGAAGTTTTTGGTGACACTGTGCATTTAAGCTATGAACCCAATAATATAGAGAGTTTGTAATGCAGATCCATTTCGATACGCCGGAATTTGATGCACAACTTCTTCGAGCTTTATCCTATACCTACTATCAAGGTGCTGATATCGGAGAATGTTTGACCACGGCAGCGTATATCAAACCAAAGGATTTTAACAGCTGGTTTGAAGAGTGGAACGGCATAGCTCAGCGAGTTTATTCTCTTGGCGAAACAGCTCTAACGACAGGTTGTCCTATTAGCGCCAAACAAGCTTTTTTGCGAGCTTCAAATTATTTCCGCGCAGCAATGTTTTTTCTTTACGGAGCTCCGATAGACCCTCGCCTAACGGAAGCTTATACGATGCACAGCCGCGCTTTCGAACGAGCAACATCTCTATTTTCTTCACCGGTTATCCCGGTTAAAATTCCATTCGAAGAAACTCATCTACCTGGATACTTCTATAAAGTCGATGACTCTTCCATTAGGCGCCCAACGATGATTGTCAGCAACGGATATGACGGCACCCACCAAGAAGGATACTTTAGCGCGGGCGCTGCTGCACTTGACCGAGGATATAATGTTTTGTGCTTTGATGGACCGGGCCAAGGTGAAGTCCTGATCAAACAGCAAATCCCGATGCAGTACGACTGGGAAAAAGTGATTACTCCTGTGGTTGACTTTTTGGAGACTCGTGATGATGTTTTGACATCTCAGATCATCCTGTTTGGGCCAAGCTGGGGAGGATATCTCGCACCACGCGCCGCCGCTTTTGAACATCGACTTGCCGCCCTTATTGCAAGTCCCGGACAGTTCGATGCCCTCCAACCAATCAAAAGGGTTCTGCCAAACATAGTGGAATTGTTAGACCATGACCCTGAAGGACTCTTAACTAAATTTATGGCTCAGGTTCTATCTAACGCCATGATGGCAGCAAAATTTCGAGCAAAAATGTGGATTCATGGTGTCGACTCCCCTTTTGAATTACTGCGAATATGGAGAGAATACACATTGAAAGGGATAGCCTCTCAAATTCGATGTCCTACACTTGTCATGGACTCAGAGAATGAACCTCTTAGCAACGGACAAGCGAAGATGCTGTATGAAGCTCT
Organism: Parachlamydiaceae bacterium; assembly: GCA_037143085.1. Classification (GTDB taxonomy): domain Bacteria; phylum Chlamydiota; class Chlamydiia; order Chlamydiales; family Parachlamydiaceae; genus JBAWVE01. Next base: position 2,176 of record JBAWZJ010000117.1, read on the forward strand.
GTCCTGTCCCAAAGATTACATTTTATTCACCGCTAAAGAAGGGGCCGGTGAACATTGTGAAGCCGGCGCTAGCTCTTTAGCCCATTTGCGTCTATTCGATTTGTTAAAACAACTTTCGTCAAAGGAACAACTCAAATGAAATCCGCACTTTATACGTGGGCTCGCCAAACATTAGTCCCCCTCCTTCTCATTGCGTCGTGCCCTCCATTTGTCTTTCTGTTTTGGTATACCTGTGTTTTTCTTGACGGCTCATTCTATTCTCTATGGCAGATGATCGAGCAACAAGGCTTCTTACATGTATTATCATCGATTTGCTCTCCTTATATTTTGGGAACAAAAAGTGCATGGATGATCATCGGCGTATTTGCTGTATTTGAACTTGCCCTAATGAAGCTCTTACCCGGAAAGCCTTTTTACGGACCTGTTACTCCTGCGGGAAATGTCCCTATCTATAAAGCAAATGGTGTTGCCGCTTATACCGTTACACTAGCCACATTTTGCATTTGTTCTTTCGGTTTGAATTTATTTTCACCAACCATCATCTATGACAACTTTGGAGGCATCCTTGGTGCTCTGAATATTTTTAGCTTAGCTTTTTGCTTCTTTCTTCTCATCAAAGGACATGTAGCTCCTTCAAGCAGCGACTCAGGCACATCGGGGAACGCCCTCTTCGACTACTATTGGGGAATGGAACTCTACCCTCGCATTTTTGGGTGGGATGTCAAGATGTTCACAAACTGTCGTTTTGGAATGATGAGTTGGCCTTTAATTATTATTTCGTTCGCAGCAAAACAAAGTGAGAATGGGGTATTAAGCGACGCTATGGTGGTTGCCGTGGGGTTGCAGCTTTTATATATCTCTAAGTTTTTCTTATGGGAGACTGGTTACCTCCGTTCGATGGATATCATGCATGACCGTGCGGGATTTTACATCTGCTGGGGGTGCCTTGTTTGGGTACCGGGAATCTACACATCACCCATCCTTTATTTAGTAAACCACCCCAATAATCTGGGCCTTCCTCTTGCATTTGCAATTTTCTTGCTTGGTGGAATCTGTATCATGATCAATTACCTAGCAGATAGGCAAAGACAAATGGTCAGAGCTACAAATGGAAATTGTAAAGTATGGGGAAAGAAACCGATGACTATTGTCGGAAATTATGTAACAAAAGATGGAGAAAACAAAGTCAACTTGCTTCTTACTTCAGGATGGTGGGGGATAGCAAGACATTTCCACTATATTCCTGAAATTTCGGCGGCCTTTTTCTGGACGGTCCCAGCTTTATTCAGTAATGTTTTACCTTATTTTTATGTATTCTATCTCACGCTTTTACTCGTAAACAGAGCGTTTAGGGATGATCAGCGGTGCACAGAAAAATATGGAGATGACTGGCAAGTCTACTGTCAAAACGTCCCCTACAAACTGGTCCCATACGTAATCTAAAAGAATGTGAATTTTTAGGAGGTTTGAGAAATTCAAAAACTTTCCAAACCTCCTTTGAAAATTTACATATTGGAAAGATAATCAATTCCTTCTTGCAATAAAGGGTACTGTTCTTCTTCTGGAACCATAAATGTCCTATAATTTCTCAAACACGTCACAATCTCTATTGGTTTCAAGGGTTGCAAGCCAACGTTCTTTCTATAAATAGCATCCAACAAACCAATCGATATCCCTGTTCGACCTACTCCGACTCTGCAATGAATAATCGACATAGACAAATCGTTTTCTTGGACCATCATCAAAAAGGGTATAAACTGACTTAGTTCTACTGTGTCATGATCGTGCCAAGCGGTAAATCTAAACATTGTTACAACTTGTACAGTCTCTTGTTTGTTATTTAAAATACTAAACAAAACTTTTTCTCCATTACCACTAGGAATTACTTCTACCGGTGTACAGTGGACTTCATAGCCATTTGACAATGTGGTAACGAATCCAGGTATTGCCCAATAGGCCGGTATAGACCCCCTACTAAAAGGGTTTGGTTCTATATCTTTTGGAGAAAGGAGGTTTATGACTACTTTCGTTCTATTAACAAAAGCCATCTCAAAAAAATCAACTACTGTTTCTTGTAAAGGCGCTTGCGTTGCAATAACAGAAAAACCTGCCGATCCAGGTTGATCTAAAGAAAGTTCGTCTGTCAAAGGCAAAGGCATTATTGTTGCATTGATATATCGGTCAACAGTTGGAGTTATTCTACATTTTGGCGTATATTCTACTTTTACAGATCCATATGCAGGATATGAAGATCTGTTGAGGTGGCTATTCTCACTGTATCTCTTGTTTTGTTCCGGGCTCATTAATTTATGATTGATTATATTATAGTCTGATATGGAGTTCTCAGTGAGTTCTAGAATATCAGACAAGCTGAATTTTGAGCTTGATTCTCTTCTCTGTAAAGATCCTGGGGCCTCCTCCATCGTTTCTGCTTGAAAAGGTAAAGAGATGCAGAATTTCGACGTTATCTTTTTTTCTGGAAGAAGCGAAGATGTTAAATTAAAATTCACCAATGTTTCTTCCATCTTCATTGCTTCAGGAGATTGAGATACGACTTTTTCAATTTCGTTTGGAACAGAGTTTAAAGGGAGACTAAACTTTGATATTAGCTTTTCGACTCCGACTTCACGAGAAGACAAACTTACTCTTCTCCCTCTTTTTGTGTTAAATTCTGCAGAAGATTGAGAGGTCTCTGTAAGAAAAGCTTCTAGACGAAGTTTAGGCATAGATTTTGTCATAACACCTGACGGACCTTCTGGTATACAGGGTTGTACCTGATCTGGTATACTGGGTTGTACCTGATTGGTATGATTAGTAAATGCTGTATTAATATAACTCATTGTTCTCCTCCTAAAAAAAGAAAAAGCATAAGGCATGGAAATTAATTTTTCCATTAAAGATTGAATTTTATTGCCACTGCGAGATCCATTATTATATAGTGGTTGACACACAAAAAAGGATCTTAGTTATGCAGGATTGTCGGGAGAACATTTCAAAATTTTCACTATTAAGCATCACAACCCTATCACTAAAACGCCTATTCGATACCATTTTTAGCTCAATCGTCTTAATTTTCCTTTCCCCTCTTTTTCTTATCATCGCCTTAATCATCAGATCTTCTTCCAAAGGCAATGTGATTTACTCCCACGAAAGAGTCGGAAAAAATGGAGTTCCGTTCCTTTGTTATAAGTTTCGAACAATGTATCCTGATGCCGATGAACGGTTACAAGAGATCCTTGAAGCGGACCCTTTGAAACAAGCCGAGTGGAACACGTCTCACAAACTAAGAAATGATCCACGAGTTATCCCTGTCGGAACTTTTTTAAGAAAAACATCTTTAGATGAGCTCCCTCAATTTTGGAATGTCTTAAAAGGAGACTTAAGTGTTGTCGGTCCCAGACCGGTGACCAAAGAAGAAGTTGTTAAACACTTCGGACCTCGTGCCCATAAAATTTTTTCTGTTCGTCCCGGAATTACCGGACTATGGCAAGTTTCTGGACGCAGTAACACAACATATAGCGAAAGAATCGCTTTCGAAGAACGATACGTCGACAATAGGTCGTGGTTGTTAGATCTTAAAATTGTAGCTCTAACAATCCCAAGTATGATTTTTCGTAAAGGTGCTTACTAGTGAATTTAGACAGTAAAAGTCTTTTATGGACATTCGGAATCTGTCTTATATTAACATTGACAGCTCCTGTTATTTATCCATCAGCTCGCCTTCTTTTCTTTTCCCCCTTTATTATTGTTGTGATCTATCAAAAAACGTTAACTGTTAGCTTAGGATATGCGTTCCTTTGTGGCCTTCTCATTGACCTCTTATCGCCCTCTCCCCGACTCGGAATGCACGCTTTAGATTTCTCTCTTGCAACGGGAATGCTATATTCTCAACAACGTAATTTCTTCGCTGATAGTTTATCGACACTACCTCTAATGACATTCTTCTTTTCTGTTTTATCATCAGCGATCTCCCCCGTCTTGCTCGTCACAATTGGAACACAAAATATTTTTTCTCTCGATTGGGTTTTCACAGATGTCTTTTTTATGTCAGCTATCGACGCCGTTTACGCATTTGTTTTGTTTATTGTTCCTTTCATGCTCTTTGGAAAACAACGAAGAAGCGGAAAAGATTATTTTCTCGAAAAGGAAAAAAAGTGAACAGGTCTACCCCTTTAGCAGAGCTACTCCGGCCATCATCCCTAGAAAAAATTGTTGGGCAAAGCCACCTTGTTGGAGAAAATGGGTTTATCTCCTCTATTATTAAAGGAGGTAAACCCTTATCAATTTTGCTTTGGGGACCTCCCGGCTGCGGCAAGACGTCTATTGCAAGACTCTATGCAAAAGCATTTTCAATGCGTTTTGAGACGCTCAGCGCGATTTTTAGCGGTATTGGGGATCTTCGAAAAGTGATCAAAGAATGTGA
>JBAWZJ010000118.1:0-6569 GCA_037143085.1 Parachlamydiaceae bacterium
GCATACATCCTCAAGGTTGCGGGCGATGCTATCGTGCCGATGAGGGATTTTCTTAAGCGTAACTCTTCGGTGGCGCACCAGGCTTTGTTTTACCGGATGGCATATAAGGTACTTCCTGAAGAGTATAGGGACAAGTTGAAGCCGGATGATGTGATCATATTGGTTCCTTCATATATCACAAGCCAGCTTAAGGATGCTTTTGAGATTGGCGTATTGATCTATGTTCCTTTTTTTGTGATAGATCTTGTGACATCGAACATTCTTTTGGCGATGGGGATGATGATGTTGTCTCCCGTAACCATTTCGATGCCCTTAAAACTATTTTTATTGGTGATGCTTGATGGATGGACCTTGTTGATTCAAGGTCTTGTATCAACCTTTAGGTGAGGATGTATTTATGTTTCAGACCCACGTTGTTCAATTAGCTTATGAAGGTCTTTTGCTCATTTTAATTCTTTCAGCTCCGCCGATTCTTGTGAGTATGTTTTTTGGTATCCTCGTCGCCATTTTCCAGGCGGCGACGCAGATTCAAGAACAGACACTTTCTTTTACGGTCAAACTTGTTGCCGTGACGCTGACATTGATGTTTCTTGGTGGCTGGGTTGGGGGAAAGATTATGGCATTTTCTAATGGTATTTTTGTTCACTTTCCCGATTGGAGCCTGAACGGCTAGGACACACAATGGATCATCCTGAAGGCACTTATGTGTATGTTTTTCTGACGAGCGCCTTTAACAATGGCGACCCGTTAGCTGTGTTGACTCTACTGATGTTATTTTTTGCAAGAATGCTCCCTATTATAGCTCAGGCACCCTTCTTTGGATCCCGCATATTGCCTCACCCGGTAAAAGTAACGCTCGCGCTCTCATTATTTGTCATCTTTTTACCCCAGCTTCTGACAGTGACAACACAACCCATAGGATTTAGTCCCTATGCGCTTATTTTGATAGGAAAAGAGTTGTTTGTTGGCTTGCTCCTCGGTTTCCTCATTAGCATGCCCTTTACCGTCGTGCAGAATGCCGGAATTATCATCGACCACCAGCGCGGCGGCGCCAGTTTGATGGTGAATGACCCAACAGTGCAGAATCAGTCATCGCCATTGGGCACACTCTTTAATATGGTTTTAATTTTTCTTTTCTTTTTTATCGATGGGCCATTCATTTTTTTGAATGCAGTGATCACATCGTATGACATTTTGCCTCCTGATCAGTTTATCAACCCTCATTTTTTTGACAAGACATCGACGTTTTGGGACATGTTGGTCAAACTATTCAATAAGGTGATGGTATTGTCTATGCAGCTTGCATCGCCGGCTCTCTTGGCAATATTGATGACTGACATGTTTTTGGGCATTGCCAATAGGTTGGCACCGCAGGTGCAAATCACATTTTTGGGTATGCCATTGAAATCTTTATTGGCTTTGACGATTGTTTGTTTTGGGTGGCGTTTATTTTCTGAGGAGATTGTCAGGCAGTGTTACAACTGGCTAGATGCCGTCAATGCATTCATTGCTGCGCTTGCTCCTGTTAAGGGTGCGTAGCGTCCTTTCCCATAAGTTATTGATTGTTGAATATCTCACGGCAGCCAAGACGATTGCTAAAGAAAATGTGGTTCTCTCGTCTGATGTTAGGCTTTCCGCGCTTGAAATAGCCCCTAGAATGGCCCAGCTTGCCCATAAAATTCTAGGATGAGATATTAATGCGGTTCCGAGGGTTATAGTTGATCCCAATACTGCAGTTGTCGTGTCGAGTTTTTCATTGGCGTGTAGTTGGATCATCCAGAGGGCAAACATTGTCATTGCTAAGGACAGTGTTGTATCTGCAATGGTCGTTTTGAAAGGGGTCTTTGTTCTCCATAGTGTTGCATCTTCACTTCGATAAAGACTTGTAAAAGAAGTATAGCTTATTAAGAGCATAGAAAATATAAGACAGACGTTAACCGTTTCATTTCTATCTTGTGTTTTAATCGCTTTGATAAGATTGCTTGTAGTCTTTCTGTAATATTCTAAATGAGGGATAGCCTCTTTAAAAATGTGTTTTTCGATTGTATTCGTTTCTTTAAGAACGTATTTTTGTATTCTATTTAAAAAATCTAATTTTTCGCGAAATATTGTGCTGTTTTCTTCTAACGCCGTCTCAAGTGCGGCTGTGAGGACAGATGACTGTCCTTTTAGAGCGGCTATTGTCCATCGATCTTCTTTTTTGTAGAGGGAAGATATTGTCTGTTTATATTCGATCGAATGATCGAAAGCGTTGAATGCCTCGTTGATAGCCCGAGAAATTTTTGTTGCCACCATCCAATATCCAGATCCGAGGGCTACGAGTATATTTGAAGCGATAGGAATCATCTTTTTTGATACAACGGTAACAACACCGACACTGGCTGCTCCTAAAACGATATTATTTATCAGTGAATTTTTTCTTTCATCCAAACCGTTGATCATCGCTAATCCTATTCCGCCAGAAAACATTCCAATGCAGATATCTAGGATGACACTAGGAGTTTCATCTGTTATAAGGTTTCGACATTCTGTAAGGACTCTACCCATCCAGCGGGTAATATTTTCTTTTGGAAGTATTCTTCCGGAAGGGGGGTGATAAGATATTTTTCCTGGTTTCATAATCTCTTCCATATTCCATTAATGAGGCTACTCATTATTCCTGTTAGGGCTATCGCAATAATGAATCTATTGCGTTCGTTATTGGTCAAACTTATAGCTGCTGAGCCTGCTAGGCCAATCATCCATGTTGTCCATGGGATTTCGGCTCGTGAGAGAATTGCTAATCCTAATAACATTGTGGAGCCGATTGTTGAGGTACAGGTATTGATGTCTTCTCTGACTCCAAGTTCTAGTAGTGTGATAGCTAATCCTGTCATGATTGTTGCGAGTAAAATATCGGCTGCTGCCGTTTTAAGTGGTGTAGGGTTAGAGCGATGTGCTACTTCGTTACGCTTTTCCCAGATAGCAATCAATGTATAGATGGTTAATAGTGTGGATAGCACAGTCACGACATTTTCCGCCGAATCTTCGCTCTTTATTGCTAATATTCCATATCCTGCAGTTACACTTGCTAATAGGGGTGTAACCATTGGTGCAGCATCTTCTATAATCAGAGCCATTGAAGCTATTATCGCCCCGGACAACAATGCGTTGGTCATCGGAGACGCGTTCATTTGTTTGAAGCTTCCCATTAATGTGAACGTCATGCTTGCTGCAGAGATCCCTGAAAATAGATCTGAAATAATTTCGTATTGTCCGATAGAGTCTAGATGTTGGACAACCCATCTCCCCCAAGTCTTAGGAAGAATTTGGATTTGGTTGATTTCTTGAGGGATTTGTGGGGTTAATCTATATGTGTTAATAGTCATATAAGTTGCATAGTTGTCGAATTTTTGAATAACGTTTGGTGTAAAATAATCGTCAAGTCTATTGTTTGCAAGGATTGTATCAAACAAGTATCTTTTAGAAAAATGAAAATGATAAGGATTCTACTGTGTTTTCTAAGTCCACTAAAAGTGTTTTTTTGCAAAAAAAAGGAGAAAATTCTCCTACATCTGTTTCTCTCAATCAGCTTGAACAGTTTTTTGATATCATTTATCGATCCGAGCTCATTTTTCCTTCTGAAGAGTTTCGAAAAGAGGTGGCGAAAAATTGTCCTTATCTTTTACGAAGTCAATGGGTAGCAAAGAATGTTAGAGGTAATTACAATTGGGAAAAACTCCTCGCTGATGAAATCCCTCCCATGGTGATAAAATGGATAGATAATACGATCGGTTATGGTGTTTTTGCAGGTAAAGATCTGGATGTAGGGACTCTTATTGGAGAGTATACTGGTGTGGTCCGTCGTCTCTATCGATCTTCAAAAGAAGTTTCTGGGGTAAAGGACTGTTCAAAATTAACTTGTGCAGTTGGGTTGGACCAAAGTCCAACTGCACAAGTTATTTTTGAACAGTCCCTAAGCGATAATTCTTATTGCTTTCACTATCCGACACGCTTTTGGTCATGGAAATACTTTGCGATTGATGCTTTAAATCAGGGGAATATCACCCGTTTTCTTAACCACAGCGACAATCCTAATTTAGACCCAATCTGTTTTATCGATGATGATAAAATCTTGCATTTGATGTTTATTACAAATAAACCTATTCGTGAGGGTACTCAGATTACCTTCAATTACGGTGAGGATTATTGGATTCATCGGAAAAAAGTCGAGTTTTAAGTTTCATGATCCTCTCTACTGCTTCGTCGATGCGATTTTCTGGTAGGCGACCATTTTGGACTGCCTCGACGAGGTGTGTATAGATCCTTTGAATGTCGGCAACAGTCAGCTCTAGATTTTTTTGCCCTTCGATGAGTTGCGTCCCCCCAAGTAGTAATATATCGCATCCTGCTGCGATCGCGCAAATGGCCGCTTCATCAACGGATCCAACATTGTTCAAAGCTCCTTGCATTACTAGAGAGTCTGTTATGACTACTCCGTTAAATCCAATCTCACAGCGTAAAATGTCCAGGATGGCTTTAGAAAAGGTGGCACAATAATGAGGGTCTATTTCTGGAACCATAATATGCGCTGTCATAACAGCGTCGGTGTAAGGCGCTAATAAGGTAAAAGGGACCAGTTCAACAGATTTTAGTTGTTTTTTTGTCTTATTCAATAGAGGAAGACTTTTATGCGAGTCGACATCGACATCGCCGTGACCGGGGAAATGTTTGATTGTTGATAGAATTTTAGCTTCATAAAACCCTTTTAAAGCCATTTCTCCAAAAGCAACGACTTGATCGACGGATGATCCGAAAGCTCTAGATCCGATAATTGGGTTGAGGGGATTGCTATTGATGTCAACGACAGGGGCTAGATTCATGTTGACGCCAACGGCTCGTAGCTCCTTGCCTATTGTCAGAGCGTTTTGTCGAGCAAATTCAGGGACTCCTGTGGATCCAACCGCGCTGTTGCTTGGAAATATTGTGAACCCTTTGGTCAGATGTTGTACACGCCCTCCCTCTTGATCGACAGAAATGAGTAAGGGAATTGGGTGAGGATTGATTTGGGTTAGTTCTTGAAGGTGGGAGCTTAGAGATCTCACCTGATCAGGAGAGTTGAGTCCATTTGCCCAGTTGTAATAGATAATACCACCAACACGGACCGTTTGGACAAGAGTCTGTGCGTCGTCATTAGTATCTTCTCCATTGAAATGGACCATCAGAAGCTGTCCGATTTTTTCTTCTAGAGAGAGAGTAGATTGAACTGTATTGAAAAAGAGGAGTGATAAAAGTAAAAAGGGGAGTTTTATTATACCTTTTGTATGAAACATTAGGATTTTAAAACTCCCCTTCAGAATATTGACTATACGACAGGTCTATTGTTGACCAACCGTCCAACGGACAAAGTTGCTGAGCACAAGAGGTGCGCCGGCTTCTTTGGCTCGTTTGTTAAGCAAATCTGTGATCGACAGGCTGTCATCACGGATATACTTTTGACATACGAGGCAATTCATGTCGTAGAAAGCTTTCACTTTCCCTTCAACGATTTTGTCCACGATATTTTCCGGTTTGCCTTTAACTTGACTCTTTGCAATTTCTTTCTCGTTAACGATCGTTTCCGCAGGAACTTTCTCTGGAGAAAGGAACTCTGGAGCTGCTGCTGCAACGTGCATTGCGATATCTTTCGCTATCGCCTCTTCCGTGCTGCTGCCTGTGATCTCTACGACAGTGACGATTTTGCCGCCAAGGTGTGAGTAGACACCAACAGATTTCTGAGGAGACTTAACGATTGTTAGTAAGCGACGGATCTGGATATTTTCTCCGATCGCCTGAACAATCGTTGCGCGGTATTGGTCGATAGTTAAAGATGGTTCTTTGGAGTATTTCTGGTTAAGGAAAGCTTCCAAAGATGCCGGATTAGTCGTTGCTGCTTCGGCTGCGACATTGTTTAAGAATTGTCTAAACAAGTCGTTTTTAACAACAAAATCCGTTTCGGCGTTCACTTCAACAACAGCGATGACTGCGCCAGCTTCTGCGACTCCAATCAACCCTTCGTTCGTTGTGCGCCCTTCCTTCTTAACAGCCGACGCCATTCCCGCCTTGCGGAGATTAGAAATCGCTAACTCGATATCGCCATGAGCTTCCTCAAGGGCTTCTTTACATTTGCCCATGCCCACGCCGGTACGGTCGCGGAGTTCTTTAATCATTCCTGCAGTGATAGGTTTTGACATGACTATTCCTCCTCTGATTTGCCAGCGCCTTCTTCAGCGTAAGGACGGAACGCAGGCTCGCCTTCAGATTCTTCTTCTTCACCTTCTTCTTCATCACCCTTGCTTGCAGCAACACTCATCTCATTTTTTGTGTCGATGACAGCTTGCGCAAGAGTTTGGACGATCAATTTTACGCTTTTCAGCGCATCGTCGTTACAAGCAATGACGTATTGAATAGGATCAGGGTTACAGTTTGTGTCAACCAGCGCCATGACAGGGATGCCAAGTTTGTTTGCTTCAGCAACAGCTAAGTGCTCTTTGCTTGGGTCGACAATGATAAGCAGGCCTGGAGGTTTGCGCATAGCGCGTACGCCGGAC
>JBAWZJ010000119.1:0-6569 GCA_037143085.1 Parachlamydiaceae bacterium
CTCATTTCCTCGATAACAAAACAGCAAATGATCCATCTTAATACACTTCTCCTTATCCTTGACTGTGTTGCAATGCCATTCTTTGGCTGGCTCTCATCAAAAATATCGAGAGATAAAATGATGATTAGTGCGGCTTTTGGAGTTTTGCTGACGACAATCCCCCTGTTCATCCTATTAGAAAGCGCAACATTAACAAGCGTTATCTTAGTCAGAATTTGCCTTGTTCTTTTTGGAGTCGCTTTTTTTGCTCCTTTCCATGCATGGGCACAAGATCTCGTCCCCCAAGCGCATCGGTATGCAATCATTTCTTTCGGCTACGCCATCGGATCTCAACTCCTCGGCGGTCCTTCTGCTGCATTTTCTCTATGGCTTTTTAAGACAACTGGGATAATATCAAGCATCTCATGGTATTGGCTGACATTAGCCGCCATTACATGCTTTAGCCTCACACGGGCATTTATTAGCAAAGGAAGAACTTATGATGAAAACCTCAACATTCCCATCCTTAAGGTTACGAAGACTTAGACAACATCCCGTCTTACGGGAGCTGGTGCGTGAAACAGTACTTAACCTCCACGACCTCATCCTACCGATTTTCATTAAAGGGATCGATGGCAAAAAACAAGCCATCACTTCTATGCCGGGGCATTATCAAATTCCTATCAATGCCTTGGATGAAGAGATCGCAGAAATCTCTCGTCTCGGCCTCTCTTCGATTATCCTCTTTGGTGTTCCTCCCCATAAAAACCCTTACGGAACAGACTCATATCAAGATGAAGGGATCATCCAAACTGCAGTAAAGAAAATCAGGGAAATCTCGTCGGATATTCTCATTATCACCGATGTCTGTCTGTGCGAATATACCGATCACGGACACTGCGGCATTTTATCAACATGCTATGGAAGAGAAGATGTAGACAATGACAAAACATTGGAACTGCTGGTTAAACAGGCGATTAGTCATGCCCAAGCGGGCGCAAATGTCATCGCCCCAAGCGGAATGATCGACGGCATGGTTGCTGCTATCCGCGAAGGTTTAGACTCTTCAGGTTTCAGTCATATCCCGATTCTTAGCTACTCTGTGAAATACCAGTCAGCTCTCTACGGTCCATTCCGCGCGGCAGCGGAGGGGGCCCCAACTTTTGGAGACCGCAGCACCCATCAAATGGATCCCGCAAATGGGATGGAGGCTCTCCGCGAAGCTCAACTCGATGTTGCTGAAGGGGCAGATATGCTCATGGTAAAGCCTGCCCACAGTTATCTGGATGTCATCTACAGAATAAAGCAAGCTTATCCTGAAATTCCCCTCGGTGCTTATCATACAAGCGGAGAATTCGCTATGATCAAAGCAGCGGCAGAAAAAGGGTGGCTCGATGAAAAACGGGGGGTCTTGGAAATTGTGAATGGGATTCGCCGTGCCGGAGCGGACTTCATCATCACTTACTACGCTAAAGAAATCGCTCGGTGGCTACGCCCCTAAGACATCAGACACGAGATTTCATATTATCGATAGAAGATTTCAAATTATCGTCTACTTCTAAAGATTGTTCACTTATAGCAGCAATGAATTTACTCAATTCTTTTGCTTCCTCCGATGATACCGATCCCTTAAAAAATTTCAACAACGTTGGCAACTTGCTTTCCACGAAGTTGCATAATTTCTTTCTGCTTTCAAGACTCAATGTAACAAATGGCGAGACACTATTTAAATCTTGAAGCGCACCGAGCAGGGTAGCTTCAGGAGCTTTTTCTAAACCAAGCTTAAAAAATGATGCAATTAATCTAAAATTACTTCGAACAAAGGTATTTATAAGATCTTCCGATAAATCAAAGCGCCCTTTTAGCATCAACGAGTTGATGAGACGTCTTTTATCGCCCCCTAAAATTCTCCACAAACTTTCCCCTTGTGAATATTGAAGTAGAGAAAAGTTATCAAAGAATAGGTTCAATAAAGGCTTTGCGAGGTCAGGTGATACTTTTGCTTTTTGATACCATTTAGCAACAGCCTGATATCTGAGAATGGTCTCATCTGATTTTATCAGAGAAAATAAAAGATCTATAGATTTACCAGAGTAGTAAGATTTTTTATTCCTATTTATCACATCTAAAATAGCAGGAATAAATGTATCTGCATCTGTATTTTTCATACTAAACAAAAACTGAGGAATAAAGTCGAAGTAGATCTCAGCTCTTATCGTCGATGTTGAACTATCTAATAATTCTTCAAAGGCTCTAACAATATTTTTTTCTGACGAATCGGTAAAATCAACTTTCATCCGCAATTTATTTAACAAGTCTACAAGGTCTTTTCGAGGAATTTTTTTATATTTGCTCTCTACAGCTCGGATGAAATTTGAGATAGACTTTTTATCTTCTGAGCTATACGGTCCCTGCGCCCCTCTGTTTAAAAGTGAATTCATTATTTGCATTAAGGGCGACGTTACTGTTGAAAAATCATTTGTCATCTCTATTAAAGCTATCGACTTGTGTGCTACATCTGATGTAGAAAGGTTCCTTCGATTAGCAGTCTTCAGCTCAAAAAGATCCGCTACCAACTCAAGATCATTACCAAAAAACTTTTGTACCTCTGGATTGCTAACGATGAACTCTATAAATTTAACCTCTCTACCTTTAACAAAATTTATTAAACCCGAATGTTCAACCTGATTTGGATATTTTTCTAAAACGTCAATAAGAGTTCTATCAACAATTTCTAAATGTTTTATCAATTGATTTCTTTTTGGCAACTGGCTAATTTTTTCCAACACACCACCTACCCAAGAAGCACTTTTTGTTTGATCTTGTAGTTCAGGAATCATCAATTCATATGCTTTGAACCGGAATGACATCGGATCAAGCTCAAATAACTCTACAAGTGCGTTTTCAAGATTCTTATTCGCGTTAGGATCAGAGTAGTCTGAAATATAACGCAATAAATTCGACAATTTTAAAAGATCTTCATCTGGTTCAGCTTTATAATGTTCTTCAAGGACCTTCAGTAAATTGGAAATTGCAGGTTGGTCTCTCTTACTATCAGAAAGAATACGTCCTCGATCATAAACAATTTCTAAAATCTTCTTTAGAGGAGAATCAAATTCTTTAATACTTTCTCGGAAGAGGAGTAAAGCTGTCACTTTTTGTGTTAACACAGTTTGAGACAAAGGTATTCGACCGTTTGTTTTGAGCCCAAAGAGATCGGCTATCAGTTCAATATCTGTTCTTAAAAACAACCTTTCTAGAGGAGTAATTCTCTCAGACATGCTATTTCGTGCATAAATCACCATTTGCTCGATAAAGGCTGCAATAGCTCCCTTGTCTCTTGCTAAAATGAATTCAATAAAGTCTTTATTTTGAATTTTTTCAGCATATTGATCAAGAATAGCAACAAGCATCGTGTCAACAAATGGTATGCGCCCCTTAACTGTTTGAAGGAAAGATGTCATTGATTCGATCACCGCTTTCTGTTGTCCCGCTGTCCCATTTAAGGTGAATGGGCGCATGATATGATCAACGACGGGTTTCCATTGTCCTTCAGGCTTTTCCTTCGATGCACGTTGTAAATCTGACAATAGTTTTTTGATAGCAGCTGGCTCTATACCGGCGCATTCCGACGACGTTAGGAGGAAATTAGGTATAAAGTGAAAATATATTTTACGATAAAGTTCTGTTTCGAAAGGGAGTTTCTTGATTTCTTCCATCAGAAATTCTCGTCGCTGTGGCAACTCGAATGAATATTCAGCAGCTAGCCTGATTTCACCAAGCTCATTGTGCAAATCAGCGAATTCTGAATCTGATAAATCTTTGCTATATTGATCTAATAGTTTTATCAATCCTTTTAAAGCTTTTTTATCGATTTCGTTGGTTGGCGGAGATTGACGTACAGAGGCTGATATCCCGCCTAAAATCTTATGCCAAAGATCTCTTGAAGGAGAGGCTATTGCACCATTAGACAGTAAAAGAGGATCTAATGCTTGTGTCCATTTGTTAGCCATCTCATATGGAGTGAAAGAAGGCTTATTTGCTGTAGGTAATTTCACAATATCAGCAAAAAGATCAAAGTCTTTCAAACCCAATTGAGATAAAAAATGATAAGTTTCTTTATTAAATAGTCCAGGAGAAATATCCACGAAATAAGCTCGTTGCAAATGAAGTAAATTGTTTTTAGTAAAGTATAAACCATATTCTTGATGATCAATCAAAAGTTCTTGCTTTGGGCGCTTAACGAACTGCAATAACAGCGCATCAATCCACCAGGAAGGTTTCGGGCTCTGCTTCTGTAACAAATTGTTAACCCACTGCGCTGTCAATTCAGCAATTTCCTTTGGAGCATCAAGGGCAAAAGATCTTAACGCAAGAGAACGCTCCCAACTATGTGGACTAGAATCTGACGAATCGCCCGGCACAGTCCATTCCTTTGTTGTACCCGAGGCGCGATAACACTCCTCTAACAACAAATCAATTTCCTTTTTTGTATAGTTTTCAGGTAGTACGCTTAAGGCTTGCGGAATAAAATCGGTATAGAAGCGCATATCATGATTAAATTTTTCACGATAGAACCTGGGAAGCATGTTCAACGCATATTCACGCCTTGCTTTAGGGATTAGATCTTGTTTTGCTAACAGAGCAAAGACTCCAAATAACCGTTCATATGCGTAATCAGGGTTATCCTTTTGTATCGATCTCAGGGAAGCGACTAAATCAATATGGCCGATAGCTTTATTAGCAATCATTAAAGCAATAGAACTGTCTGTTTTGGAAACTTCAACCGTATCTTGCGGCATATAGTAGCTAAACTGATCTCCAGCCTCTTCCATATATTTTTTTACCCGTGCGGCTATTGCTGCAAACTCTCCTACGGATGGAGCATTTACTATCCCTGGAAGACCCCATAAAGGGTGAGCTAACTCACTCATGGCTTCTAGCTGATTAGTTGTTGCTACGACGGGTTTCGATCGATTAGTGTCAACTTCCGCGAAAACATTGTTAAAATAAACCTCATCCGGATCACTACCAGGCTTCGACAATGAGGAGGCCGGAAGAAGATGATCACCACCAAGTCGAGCGGCTACTTGAAGAAGAGCTGTTCGCCAAGATCGATATTCAAACAAGTTTGTTAGACGACTACGATCACCACAGAGTCCATTCACCAGTTGAGGAACAGCTGTTCGCCAAGCTCCATACTCATCCGCAATAGAAGGGAAGAACGTGTTCATTAACCAGCGACGGCGAACAGCATTCTCGCTGATTACACCACCTTTTTCATCAAAAAATCCAGCTTCATGCTTGTAAGAGGCAAGTCGATTAACATTTAATAAATCGAAAAGTACAGGAAGAAGAGGAACGACAACATCGGATGACGCGCCGGCATACGCCTGCAATCCTGAAGAGAATGCTTCCTTTAATTCCAGCGCTTTCTTTAACCATTCTTTCGCGGAAAGAGACCGGTCAAAAAGCAATGTCCGAATCGTTTCCCGATGAATGACTTGGGGACTTTTTAGCAGATTATCAATCACCTCTTCATCTACACCTGAGGACATAAGAACTTTTCCAAAATGACTTTTTTGTAACCATTCCAGGCTTCTTTCTTGATTGAAGATTACATTGAGAACAAATTGTTCTAAAATTTCTAATGGGTTCCTTTCTACCAACCATTTTTCTAAAAAAGCCTTCTCTTGATCGGTGTAACTTGTTATTCCTGAAAGTAATTTAGCTTGGGTAATGAGTTCGATTTTTCTTTTTTCCAGCCCTACTTTGTTATCTGGATTGACAGGAGAAGAGCCGGAAGCCACAACCCTATTTTCATGAAGATGATAAAGAGTCAAGCGTACATCGTGATGTTTTTCATCCTCAGGATGCTTCCTATCGTATTCCAGTTGAGTTAAAATAGCCTCTGCATCATTAAAATCGACCAATCTTAACTTGAGGGTGTTGGTCGCTTTATCTTCAATGAGCAGCGCGTGCGATGCAAATTTCTGAAAGAAGTTGTAAGGGGTATAAAGAGGCGATTCCCCCCCCTCGGCAATCCATACAGGAGCTAAGTTCAAGCTGAAGGAGATTGCATCATCATTAATTTGAAAAGCTTTCTTTAAAGATGGCGCTAAAGTTAAAAGTTCGGAAGCGTCAATTGCCGCCCCAGCACCAACATCAAACATTCTTTGAGGTTGCAGCTGTTGAAAATCAAGTGTTGCCGCTTTCTGCAGTGGAATCGTGTTGTAAGATCTACGACTAAAAAGATCCAGAGGAAGGGGAACCACAGGAAGAGGACGGAATGGCTCGCGGCGCAGCGCTGGAACATCTTTTTTTGGTTTACTTGCAAAGATCTTTCTCTTGACACGGATTTGAGTTTTTTCCCGTCTACGTACATTCTCTTTAACATTGTTTTTGACTTTCAATTGAACTTTTGCCTGAACACGTAGTTTTTGACCCGTATAATTTTCTGTATCGACAGTCGGTTGAAGAGGTCCTGCATTTTCTTTAATAATAGCTTCAAATTGCTGAATTATGTTGTCGACATCAACATTAGGAAAGAGTTTTGGGTTGCTTCGTATCATCTCTAAAACAGGGTGTGC
>JBAWZJ010000120.1:0-6478 GCA_037143085.1 Parachlamydiaceae bacterium
GTTATTGAACCTGGGGCTTATATTAAAGGCCCGTGCATCATTGGTGAGAATTGTACGATACGCCACGGGGCTTATATCCGAGGAAATGTTCTCGTTGGTGATAAATGTGTTGTCGGTCATGATTCAGAATTAAAAAACGTGATCATGCTAAACGAATCACACGCACCGCATTTTGCTTATGTTGGAGACTCGATTCTTGGAAATCGAGTAAATCTAGGCGCGGGAACGATTTGCGCAAACCTCCGCTTCGACAAAAAAAATATTGTTTTCCACTACAAAGAAAAATCCTTCGAAACGGGTCGTCATAAAT
The DNA here is from genome assembly GCA_037143085.1 of Parachlamydiaceae bacterium. Lineage (GTDB taxonomy): Bacteria > Chlamydiota > Chlamydiia > Chlamydiales > Parachlamydiaceae > JBAWVE01. Next base: position 311 of record JBAWZJ010000120.1, read on the forward strand.
TTGGAGCTATTCTTGGAGATGATGCACAAACGGGTTGCAACTCTGTAACAAATCCTGGTACTATTTTTGAAAAAAAAGCGTTCTGTTTTCCAACAACAAATGTTGGTGGATATATTGAAGCAAAAAAGCAAAAGGATTAATTGTGTTGTCATCTTTTTCCAGAGAAGAATTTAAACAAAAACTAGCTCTTTATAGAGGGCGCTCCGAAGAAGCTATAAAAAAAAACCTTCCCTGTTTAGGGAAACCCTCAAAAGATGGGGGAACGGCTTTGAGTGATGCTTGCGAATATGCGTTGTTGAATGGTGGAAAACGGTTTCGTCCTTCTTTGGTTTATATGATCGCTGACGCGTTGCCCGGAAAAAAAGATGTTTCCTGTGCCGCCATGGCAATAGAATTTTTCCATACAGCTTCTTTGATCGCAGACGATCTTCCTTGTATGGATAACGATGATGAAAGACGTAATAAACCATCAACACATAAGGTTTTTGGTGAGGCGACAGCTTTATTAGCTAGCTATGCGCTTATAGCTGCAGGTTACGGTCTTATCGCTTCTGCCGCAAAAACGGTTGTTGGTGATGTTGGTCCTGTCGTTATAGAGGCTCTTTCCAACGCCTCAGAGAACGCCGGTGTCTTTGGTTTAACGGGTGGTCAGTTTTTAGATATAAACCCGCCAGATCTTTCTTTAGAGACTTTGCGAGAGGTTCTTCGAAGAAAAACAGTTTCTCTTTTTGAAGCTTCTTTTGTTTTTGGCTGGCTTTTTGGTGGGGGTGATTTAAAGGCGCTTCCTTTAGTCAAACAGTGTGCTTCTAATTTTGGTATGGCTTTTCAAATAGCAGACGACATTGGAGATTTAGAGCAAGACAAAGAAAAGGGACGAACGATCAATATGGCTTTAGCTTTTGGTGTTGACGCAGCGAAAGAGATGCTTGATAAAGAGGTTAAAGAGTACAAAGAAGGGCTTAGAAAACTCAAAATAGACTCTCCAGAGCTTTTATTCCTTGGAGATGTTGTAAAATGATGGGGTTTAACCCCCACCATTCCTTTTAAAAACTAAACTTCAGCTAAAACGTCTGTCTCTTCATTAACCACACGTGGTGCAGCTTGAGGGCGTTTTCCTTTACACTGTTCGTGAACAAGGGCTTCGATTTCTTCTAGAAGTTTAGGGTTTTTCTTTAGTTCTTCTCTAACAGCTTCACGTCCTTGGCCAAGACGTTGCCCTTTAAAGCTAAACCAAGCACCTTTCTTATCGACAACATTAAGTTCTGTCGCTAAATCTATTGCAGAACCGGTTCTAGAAATACCTTCGTTAAATAGAATGTCAAATTCAGCGATTTGGAAAGGCGGGGCCATCTTATTTTTAACAACCTTAACCTTCACTCTGTTTCCAACATCAGCGGCTTCTCCTGCACCTTTAATACCAGCGATACGACGAATATCTAAACGGATTGAGGAGTAAAACTTAAGCGCTCGTCCTCCTGTTGTCGTTTCTGGACTTCCATACATAACGCCAATTTTTTCACGTATTTGGTTAATGAAAATAGCGCATGTGTTGCTTTTCGCTAGTGTAGCTGTTAATTTACGGAGAGCTTGAGACATAAGGCGAGCTTGCAAACCAACGAAAGTATCTCCAATTTCTCCTTCAAGTTCAGACTTTGGAACAAGTGCTGCAACAGAGTCGATAACAATAACATCAATAGCATTAGAACGAGCGAGCATTTCAGCGATATTTAAAGCTTCCTCACCATTGTCAGGTTGAGAAATTAATAAATCGTTAATGTTAACGCCAATTTTCGTTGCATATGTTGGATCTAAAGCGTGCTCCGCGTCGATATAAGCCGCGATACCACCGTTTCGTTGTGCACTAGCAACAATGTGAAGAGCTAATGTTGATTTTCCTGATGATTCAGGGCCGAAAATTTCTACAACACGACCACGTGGAACTCCACCTATTCCAAGAGCTAAATCTAAAGTTAATGCTCCTGTTTTAATAACACTCACTTCATGTTCTAATGAGTGTTTTCCAAGAGACATGATCGCTCCGTCTCCAAATTGCTTTTTAATATGGCTTAAAGCCTGTTCTAAAGCTTTTTTCTTTTCATTATCTGCTTGTGCCATCGAAAACTCCTGAAAGGGTTGGTTGAATATATTGCTTAATGTTGAACTGAAAAAGAAGCATAATACAACAAAAGCTATGATGCAAGGCGTTATTCGTCTAAAACAGGCTTGCCGTTGATGTAATCGACTTTGTGTACAAAATTTCCTTGGGCATCAAAAAGTGTCGCAGTTCCTTTTCCTTCGTTGACGATACTAATTGGATATTTCTCACCAAGACTGTAATATTCTCCCTTTATTAATTTATCTTGTTCATACTCTTCAATTAACATTAAACTTGCATCGTAATACCAAGCTGAACTATGTCCGTTTTTCGAGTTGTTGCTCATCTCTCGTTGACTTTCTAGCACTCCGTTGTCGTACCACGTTTTTACAATGCCTTGTATTTTTCCATCATACCAATTCAAAGAGAGTTTTGGTTGGAGTTTTTCTTTAAATCGTGGAGCATCATAATAACAAATCTCTTCTCCATGTTTACTTCCGTTCTTTGTGTGATACAAGTTATTTACTCGCCCAAAACGGTCTAATACTCTTACTTCCCCTTCAAGGATTCCGTTTTGGTATTCCTGGAATTCAACGACACTGTCTTTTCCAAAAATTGCGCGCACACCTTTTCCTGCGTCAACAGCCGCTATAATGGTTCCACAGTTGTTATAATATTTCCCAGAACAAAGTAATCCTTCACTATAAACTTCTTCTGCGGCAATTTTTTCTTCATCCCAATAACGTATGGAGTTTCCCTCTTTAACGCCGCAGCGGTAGTTTATTGTTTGGAGAAGTGTTCCATCATCGCAAAAAATTTCAAGGGTTCCTTCTACAAGGTTATTAAAATAGGGGATGCTTTTCCACACACAACCATTGGAGTGATAATAAGTGGCTACCCCTTCTAAATTACCTTTAACATAGAAAATAGAGGCTTCAAGCTGTCCACAATCATTCCATGCTTGAGAAAGTCCATCAAAAACCCATGTTCTTTCAGATCCGTCTACAACGTCAGCTGTTCCTTCGATAACAAACGCTTCAATCTTCTGATTTCCATTTGCATACCACTCTTTATAAATACCACAGGCTCGGCTATTGATCACTTCAAGGTATTTATTTGGATAACCGTTTTGATGATAACTAGTGATCCGCGCGGGAATGTTTCCTTGATTATCTCTAGAGTAGATTCGAAGAACTTTTTGGTAAGGTTGCGGCTGTAAAAAATTAACATTCTTATAAAGCTCAAGTCGTTCTTGGTTGTTGATTGTTTCGGTTAAACCATTTCTGTCGACAATATTGATGCTTGTCAAACAAGAATCTTGTTGCTGTTGATAGTATCGGTTAGGCCCACAAGCCGTTATAAAAGCAATAAGAAGAAAAAACGCAATGGTTTTTTTTATAAAAAAAGACACGATGGATAACCTCAGAATTATAAGAATTCTCGTTTGAGCAATTTCAAGTTAAGGGAAAAAACTTCATTTTTTTCAGAAACACTTTTTTTGTCTATTTTGAAATCTAAAACAATTAATTGTGGGCGGTTTTCAGGTGGGGTGCATCCGTCTAGTGCGATCCCTTCGATCCGGCACAGAATCTGCAAAATATCATTCACGTTGACTTCTACGGGATGTGCAAGAGTTTCTGTTACTTCTTGGAAAATAGGTGTCGATTGGACTACTCCCTCATTAAAAACCATGCTGTTTTCTGTTCCTGTCAACATGTCAATCCGTTTTTTGATGTTTTCGTCGTCAGGAAAATTTGGGTTATTGAGCATTTTTTTTAGGCTTTCTATTTCAGGTTCTAAAAAAACTAAAGTCTCTAGGTTTTTATCAATATAGAAGTGGTCTGTTTCTTTAAAATGACTCCGTACGGCCATATTTGTCGATTGTTTTGTTTCTAAAATAAAAGCTTGGTTTTGAAGATTCCACAACTGTTCATCAATAATATTAACTTGCTCTAGTTGTGATGAAAAGGAAAACCAAGCAATAGCGATAGGAATAATACCTGCGGACATCAGATAAATAAGTAATCGTTTTGGGGGGATATTGCCTAACATAAAAATCCTTTCAATGATTTGGGTAGACTGTTTTATCTTTTAAATAAAAAGAGGTGCGGTACTTATCTCTTGTTGCACTCCATTTTATTTCTCCTTTTGGGTCAACAATGTCATTTGGGGCTATCAAGGCATCATGAAACTCGCGAGCTTTTTTGGGTTTAGAACTAGAAAATTCCAACTCAATTTTTACTTGATATTTCTCTTGTTTTTTTGTGGGTTCCGGGCGTTTGACCATTGTATATGCCAAGGAGTCAATATGGACAAAATCATCTACCTCGTTCTCATTTTCTTGTTTTTTCGTGAAAACAGGATGTGACGTAATCCATGCTAAGACATCGCTAACAAGAGGAACATTAGGGTTTAAAGGGAAAATTTGAGGTGTTGCTTGGATTTCCTTTTCTAGATAATTTAATCGGCTTTGAATATCTTCCATTGTCAATGAAGCAACCAAAACAGGTTCTTTTTTTTCTTGGGTAGATTGTGGAGTTGTTTTTGTTATATATTCATCTTCAAATTGATTATAGGGCTTATTCATCATATCGAGAAGTTCTGTATACTGTCTTCGGATTTCCCCTGTTTTGTATCCGCTGTATGCTTTACCGAAAATCACTAACGAAATCGAAAGGGCGATGCAGAGGGCAATATATTGAACAAGTGGGTGTTTTAAACGTTTCCAAGGTTCAGGATAAATAAACTCTTGTTGTCTAAAATTAATTTGATCTTTGCAACCAGGAATAGCACTTAACGCCTCTCCTATAGGAAGAGCGTAAGTAAGTAGTTGTTTTGATGTAATTTCTTTTGGCGCTGTTTCAGATTGTGTTTCTTGGGTAAAAGGTTCGATCGATAACCGTTTTTTGTTTAGAGATTGACAGAGAGTCTCAATTAAACCTTCTATAGCTGTTCCAGGTCCTGTGAAAAGAATTTCATCGATCTCCCTTCCCTTCAACTGTTTTCCCATAGCATAAATTGTTCGTGTAATAGACATTCTGATTAAATCTATTCCACTTTTTATCGATGCATTTTCTGATGTATGAAGAAGATTAAAATGTCGTTTGGAGAGTTCTTCAAAAGCTGTTTTTTCATCACTAGATATCTCTTTTGAAATGATATCTAAGATGGTGTTAAGCCCTTCAGGAACAGCTTGTGCTGCAATAAGTTTTCCTTCATCAATTAAGACGCAAAAAGAATTTTCAATCCCTAAGTGAAAAATATAGAAAGGAGTTTCTTTTGGGAGAAATTGAGCGGCAAAAAGAGTTAAAGCTTGCGGAGCCGCTGAAACAACTTCGGGTTCAATCCCTAAATTCTTCCACTTTTCAAGTTTTTGAGAAAGGTGATCTTTCCTAACTGCTACAACAGTTAATTTGCTTCCTTCTTTATTTTTTGATAATAAAATTTTATCAACAATTGCATTTTCAGGAGGGTACGGCAACAAGGGTTCTATTTGGAATATGAGAGAGGATTCAATGTCTTTGTCTTTTTTAAGGCGGAGTTCTAACGGACGTACGAGAATATCTTGAGTTGGAAGTGATGTGACAATGAGGTTCTCTTCTGTTAGAGAGTCTAATGTTGTAGCATCTTCCGCAATGTAAAGCGGCTTTACACCCCCTTCTTCTTCAGTGGGGTTTATGAAGGTTTCAAATAAATGATCTATCCTAAAAGTTCCTCGAGCGCTATAGATGATTGCGCCTTTTAAGGAAAACGCATCTAAATCTAGACCGAGAACATGGGAGGATTGTGGTTTGTCAAACATGTGTAATGCCCAAGGTTAAAGCTCAAACAACTCATATTGAATGTGGTTCAAAACTTGGTATAAATATACCTAATTCGTTAATTATACCGAAATATATTCACTAGACCTTTTCCATTTAAGGGGTACTATTTGAGTCATTCCCTTAAAAAAAGGATAACCTCACAAATTTTTTGGAAAAACTTTTGATTTTTGATCATAAATACTTTAAAACGATCTTCGAATCGCGGGAGCTTTCAAGCTAGCCAAAAAGTCCAACTTTCAACTGGAACCA
>JBAWZJ010000121.1:0-6425 GCA_037143085.1 Parachlamydiaceae bacterium
CTAGACCCAAAAATCTGGGCTGAAACCTAAATTATGTGACAACCGGATACGCAGGTAAAGTTTCTTTATTAAGACAATTATTAACATCAAAGATACGTGTTGTAACTTTTGCATTGATAAGGTCGTCGACTTGTATTGGATTGCCATTGAGATCATATGTGTAGTTGTAGTGAACGGTGCCATCAGAAGACTTTAATGAGATCAGTCTGCCCAAATTATCATAACTATGTGCCAAGGATGTTCCATCATTTTTAATCAGCAGGTGTTTCTGACCGTAATTATCATATGTAAGGCTTGTTTGCTTTTGTTCCGGCGTTCCAACAGCCTCATAGCACGATACAAGTCGTCCAGAAGTATCGTAGTCGAGAAGAGAAATGATGTTCTGATCATTTTTACCTGAAGTTATACTTGCATCTGTGATCACACGAAGATTCCCAACAATGTCGTAATCATACGATTGGAATTGAAGGATTTTACCAAACGAATTTTTTTTAAAAGTCGTGATCGTACGGCCGAGTGCATCTTGGATTGTTATTGCAACATTGCCTAAAGGATCTGTGACTTCTTGATATGGGACATATTGTTCGATGTCGTTTCTAAAGTCATATCTGTATGTGAAAACAGTTTTATCGCCGTTGCCATTTGTGATGGTAACGGGATTCCCACGCGAATCGTATGACGTTGTTGTGATGTTAACACTTGAAGTACTATAGTTTTTCACTTCAATAACATTTCCAGAGATGTCAAAGGTATAACCGGTGATAGAAATTGGATTGCCTTCGCTATCTTCGACCCTCTCTTCAACAATACGATTTAGATTGTCGTATTGGAAGATTTTGACGATGGCGTCGGTGTCGCTGCAATAGTCTTTGGTTGATTTAAGTCTTTCCAATGAATCATAAGTGTATTCACTCAGCGCACTCCCCTTCTCCTTACTCTTCAACTTTCCATCAGGATAGTATGAATATAACGTCTCGATTCCCATTGCATCGATCTCTTTGGTTACGCGGAATCCTTCGTATACAATCGATGTTTTGGAAAGAGCGCCATTGGCAAAGATTTCTGTTTCTATAGGCCTGCTTAAAAGATCGTGAGTATAGCGCGTGAGTGTTCCATTTTTCCCTTTGGACTCTTTAATGCTTCCATTTAGATGATATGTATTTCTTTCTGACGTTCCATCGGGGTAGAGTGTCTCTACAAGCTGCCCACGAATTGTATATGACATTCTTTTCTCTACACCAAGATCATTAACTTCTGAAGTCACATGGCTTAGTGAATTATATGTTCTATGCATAGACGAACGAACCGTGTTTTTTGCCTCGTTCTTAACTGTTGGTGAAGTTGTCTTGATCAATCGATTAAATGCATCATAATCGAAATTTGTTTCATTGCCATATGGATCGATTGTAGCAACTCTATTTCCTCTGGTATTATATCGATGAGAAATGACTCTATTGATTCCATCGTCATGAATTTCTTTCTCTGCGATCACACGATTCATGAAGTCATAGACATATTCCTTATGCCAATCCAAGCGAGGTCCTTGTTCGAAGATACAATTGCCATTAGGATCGTAACGGTATGTTGTCAGTCTTCCCATAGCATCGGTCTCTTCGATGATATTTCCCATATCGTCGTATTTCCATGTTAACGTGAAACAGAGCATTCCATTGCTATCATAATGGTCCTGACGAGAAATACGGGCCTGCTTAGTGTAGACATTTGTCACTTTATGAATCGAGACTTCTTCACCCGTTGTGAGATCTAAATATTTTTTTTCAATTTCAAGGGGGTATCCTACAGGATATTTTGTGCTTTGAGTGTAGTATGTGATATGACGTTCTGTAACTCCATTAAGATCTAAAGGGTCACACGTCATCCCATCATCAACTATCTCTTTAATGAGAGAGGCATTTTCATTGTAGCTGTAAAACCAGCGTCGGCATATTTCTTTATCTTTGCCTAGAAATTTAGCTGTCATATTGCTTGTTGCCGGAGCATATTCGTATGTCGTCGTTTGAAATCCGTCACTTTCTTCTAGCAATAAATTAAATCCATCATCGGAGTAGATTTGATGCTTGATATAGCTTTCACATCCATTATCGATAGGACTGCCATCCGCATGTAATTGAAGAGATATTTGGTTGTTTCCAGTTAAATTACCCTTTAGAGTGTCTTGCAATACATTTCCAGAATGATCATAAATGTATGAACGAGCAAATATTCCCCTACCATCTTCTTGGTGCGAACGGGCTAATAGACAGGTAAGATCTGCAGAATCATTGCTTCCCCAACACAATTGTTCTGTCGTATACAATTGACCATTGCCATGGAATTTATTTATCTGAGTCAAACGGTGATCTGCATTGAATCCATAATAAGTTTTAAAATTCATTGCATCAAAGACATCACAACCGCCAGCTTTAAAATCATATTGCAGGCCATTTAACGTATTAAGATTGTTTTCGAGATGATAAACAAAATGATAGATAGGAATACGTACTGCATCAGCGCCTGCAGGTGCTAAAAGTGTGCTGACTCTATATAACCGCGGATCGCGATCTATTAATTTAATTTGTTGACCTCGAATCGTTTTGGTATCGTGTCCATAATATTGAGCTTCGAGAACGCGACTTTCTGGTAGTCTCTTTGTTTTTAGGCTACAGATTCCACGATCCTTAGATGTGTGATGACTTATGTAACCGTAACTGACGGTTGGTCCATCAGACCGTTCCACCGAAGACAAGATAAATGACTTGCAAATCCATTTGCTAAAGTTATACCGCACCCAGCGACCATCATGTGTTTTTATTTCGTACTGTAATTCTTTTTTGAATTTTTTCTTGTCGATAGTAGGAAATGAAAGAAACCCTGCGGATTTCGATTCATTGTTTGTGATAGAAATACGAGAAAGCTGATTTTCATGAGCGGAATATATATATTGATAAGCAAAGACATTTCCACTGTCTTTATTCTCTCTGTTAAGAGTGTATGCATCACCCTTGCTTTGCTTTAAAAAGATGTATTTTCTGTGTCTATGTGATCCCGTGTGAAGAATGCAAGAATTATCATCAGTCACTTCTATTCTCTGATTCTTTAGACTTGTTTGCCCGCTGAGACATCCATGTAGCGTATTCGTCACAGATCTGCTGAGGCAACTTTTGTTTAAAGATAGATTGCCCGTCTTCGCTCTCTTTTCTACTTTCTGTTGAAAGCTTAATGACCCACCATGGTCTTCGCGCAATATCCCCTGTAAGATCCTTTCTGAATTTTGTGATCGTTTTTTTATCACGATGTCGCTGGAGTGGTTTCTGTACCAGCACGCTCCAATGGTACCCTCGCTAATTAATTCTCCAGAAAATGAGCGTTCAACACAAAGAGGGTCCGTGCCGTGATGCACAACAAGATCTGTTTGGTTATCGCAAAAATGCCCTGAAATCACATTGATACAACCGTGAACTAATACAGAAGGTTCACCTTCAAGATAGGCTAAAGGTGCCGGACTGTTCTCCGAATTAGATAAACTCACGCTTCTACATAGAATTGAAGGACTAGTGTCGTCATCCGAGTCATCCACTTCTTCATCGGCCGACAGAGAGAGAGAAATAAAAAAGGCAATCAAAAACGAAACAATAATGCGCTTAAACATAAAAGGTGTCTGAGAAAAAAAGTTTATGTATCGGGCTATGCGTAAAAAAATTGAATGTATACTTGAAATAAATATTTAAATGATAGGGGGAATCGCAAAACTTAGCAATTAGGAGCTGTTTATAGTTTTTAGCGGCGCCGGACTTGAATCGACGCCACGCGGATTATGATTCCGACAACATCCTAAACAGCACAAAACGCAGCTATTTATTACAGACCAAGTGTACACGAGGAATTGGAATTTAATCAACAGCCATGTTTAGTCCATTCCTGTCCTATTTAGCCGATTTGTGTGCATCTGGTGTGCACTCCCCTCCTTCACGCACACTTTTACTGACAACGTCAAAACATGTAACCTCGAGTATAAGGCAATACATCCAATTGAATGGCCAGTTAAGATGATTTGGACTGTAAGGTAGTGTTTTGCCCCCCCTCCAGTTACAGGGTACACTTAGAACTTTTGACTGGCTGAGTTTTTCCGAGACAATTTCATGTGCTTTATTTTTAGCAGCTTAAAATTCGAGATTTTTTTTGAAAAAAATTGCAGTGTTTTTTTGATGTGGGTATGGATGAGTCAAGTTTGAATAATGACTTCTTTATTCAATTTTGACTGTTATATATCTTATCAGGTATAATACAGAAACAAAAAACAAGAGGGTTTTATGACCAGTCTTAGAGAACTTAACGCGGACCTCCATTATGTTGAAGATCAGCTGCGTGCAACAGCTAAGGTTGAAGTCGCTAAATTCACAGGGTCCAAATTTCTTACAAATGGTGAAGAAATAAGAAAGATTGTAGAAGAAGCTTTAAAACACTATCGAAATGATGACGACCTCAAAGATCGAAGTCGTGATGAGAAAATTTCGATCGTAGCAGGCGAGCTAGCTTCAAATAAAATCAAAGCGGGCTATTTCAATTTATCCGAAATAAGAAGAACTCTTGAAAAAGATGAAAAAATCGAGAAATTTATTAAAGATAAATATAATAAAAGTCTTTGGAATTCCAATTTTCATTACTTACTGGCTCGTCCAATTCAACGAGAAATACAAAAAGAGATTATTAAACATATTGCTCCTGTTTTAACAAAAGAGATTGAAAAAGAAGAGAGTAATTGTAATTTGATGTAAATAAAAAGATGGTATTCTAAGACAACCACTTAATTTCTCTTGAAATAATCAAGAGATTCTTTAAAGTCAGAATCTAACACCATAAATTCAATGTCAGTCACCTTCTTTTGAAGAACTGATTTGATGTCCTTCCCCGTTACTTTAAGAAAAAGAAGGCCATTATAATCAACGTCTCCGTTCATACCGGTTGTCATTCGAGGAACGTCTACGTGAAGGACGTCTTCTGACGTTTGTCTTTCTGTTACTGATTGCTCGATGTGGTATGGTAGGGCAGGGTTGTAGTTAAGTGTCTGCGCAAGACATTTGGCTACATTTTCAACGTTTCCTTGCATTATTCTTAATAAATCCCCTGTTGGAATAGGAACAAAACGAATTTCAAGATTATCTGGTATGGCTGCTATGAAATCAATTAAAAGACCTTTAGCTTCAGGTGTTGTAAGTTTCTCTTTGAGGATCTCAAAGCCTTTTTCCATTTCTGATATGTATTCTTGGTGATACATTGTATAATGTGTTTCCATGGGAATAATTTGACCATTTTTTTCCATTAACTCAACTTTATTTTGAGTCGGTTTAGTAATCCCATCAATAGATGGAATCCCATATTCTCGAACAGCATTATCCAGGCCTGTACTTACTGGTATCTCTTGCCCTCTACTAAGCGTTTCCAAGTCAAACGAAACTTCAAGATCAATCGGATACGGCTTTTTATCATGAACAAGTATATTTTCTCTGTGTAAATCTACAATTCCAAAAATTTGAGCGATGGCTTGAATTGCTCCTATTGTACGATAGTAAGTCTTCATTTCTGTCGGATTCAGAATATAATCATCTGGCTTATGTGAGAGAAATGTTGCATAACCGTATCTTTTTCCTCCCTCCTCGATATTTAAAAACTGATACGTAGGTAGATTTATGGATGATTCGACATCGGCGCTTAGATGAGCGTTTACCGATGTGAATAGGCTGTTTTGCTGTTCAGAATGTCCGGCGATGAGAGCATCTATTCTCATGTCTCGTGGCTTGTAGACAACCTGCTGAGTATCATTGCCATTGAATGTAATAAAAGCAACCTGCCTGCCTTTGTGGTGAGTCTCCCCAGAATCTAGTCTTACTTGGAATGTTCCTAAAGATTGCTTATTTTTGAAAAATTCTTCCTGAATTTTAGGTTTATCAGTCTCGACCCTTAAACAAACCTCTCTTGAGCTTTCGCAAAAATCTTGCACTTTGTTGGTTAGTATCAATTTTAGATTTTTTAGATCTGTGGTTGAAGTATGTTCATCTCTGGATACAAATCTTCTAAATGCATTTTCGCAATGATCTATTAAAACCTGTCTATTTTTCTCTCCCCTTGCATTTTTAGGGATTTCCTCTATATCTCTCTTAAAGATGGCTTTAAAGTCATATTCAAAGCGATCTTCCTTGTCAAGGATGGATTGCTCGCTAGGATATTCATCTGCGAGTTGGTGTAATTGATCAATCACAGCAGCCATTGTTTTAGTAGGTTGCTGACGAGAAAAAACTGTTGTCGCGGCTAACGCTAAAGCTCCCGCAATTGTTGCAGATCCCGCTATAACCAATTGTTTATTTTTTTCATGTACACCTTGAGCTACTATGCTCGCCCCCGCAACTCCGAAAGATGCAGCTCCTAAT
>JBAWZJ010000122.1:0-6419 GCA_037143085.1 Parachlamydiaceae bacterium
TATGTATCAGTCCATCTACACCATTTTTTACTGTAGCATTCCCGCTCTCGCCGCAGTAGCCACGATCGGCTGTATTATTACATTTTTGTCAGTTGGCCCGGTTTTTGCACCTGAAGTCTTTAAATTCGACATCAAAAAGTTCAATCCGGTCGATAACTTGAAAGCAAAGTTTAAGCTAAAAACCCTTGTTGAACTGGTAAAATCGTTGCTAAAGATAGGAATTGCTTCGTGGATTATTTACGATGTGATGTACGACAGTTTACCCGTATTGATCCAAGCCGTTTCGATGCCAATGGCATCGGCGTTGCTTATTTTTCATACGTTTTTAATGGAAGTGATCATCAAGGTCGGTCTTTTCTTCATCGTCGTTGCCGTTGCGGACTTCGTTTACCAAAAGAAAAACTTTGCATCAGAAATGAAGATGGAAAAATTTGAGGTTAAGCAGGAATATAAAAACTCGGAAGGGGACCCTCATATTAAGAGCAAACGACGTCAGATTGCCCAAGAGATCGCCTACCAAGAGGGACCTACGGGAGGAGTTAAGCGAGCACAAGCTGTCGTCACAAACCCGACGCACTTAGCAATTGCTATTGGCTATGAGCGAGAACTCGATGCAGCTCCTTATATTTTAGCCATGGGAGAGAATGAATTAGCAAAAAGAATCGTATCAATCGCCGAGGCAAATGATATTCCTATTGTGCGAAATATCAAGCTAGCTCATAAGTTGTGGGAAGAGGGTGATGTTTACGAGTATGTGCCCGAAGACACTTACGAAGCAATTGCAGAAATTGTAAAATGGATCTCATCACTCAGGACAGAAGATGCATACGATTATTCAGACGAACGGGAATAAAAAGAAATGAATTTCATTAGACGAGTTTTAGATGGGATAACGGCGCGTTTAGGCGGCGAAGCGTCGATGCAAAGGATCTCAAAGTCGAGTGACATTGCTTTAGCCGTGTTGATCATTGGTATTTTAGCAATGATCATCATTCCAGTTAATCCTCATGTGATTGACTATCTGATCGCATTAAATTTGAGTATATCGGTAGCGCTGTTAATGGTCGCTCTGTACATTCCGAGCGCTGTACAGCTATCTATCTTTCCGTCGCTATTATTGATTACAACCCTATATCGACTTGGTCTGAACATTGCGTCGACCCGCCAGATTCTTTTACACGCCAACGCAGGTCAGATCATTTTCCAGTTTGGTGATTTCGTTGTTGGGGGTAATTTCGTCGTCGGCGGTGTTATCTTCTTAATCATTACCCTTGTTCAGTTCATCGTTATCACGAAAGGGGCCGAAAGGGTTGCTGAGGTTGCCGCTCGTTTCACCTTGGACGCTATGCCCGGTAAACAGATGAGTATCGATGCCGACATGCGTGCGGGTATCCTTGACTCTAACCAGGCAAGAGAAAAGCGACTAGCCATCCAGAAAGAAAGTCAGTTGTATGGAGCCATGGATGGTGCGATGAAATTCGTTAAGGGGGATGCTATTGCAGGCATCGTTATTACCCTTATTAACGTCATCGGCGGTATGATCATTGGGGTATCGATCAATGGAATGACCGGGATAGAAGCGGCTACAACGTACTCACTTTTGTCGATTGGTGACGGCCTAGTCTCCCAAATTCCCGCTCTTTTGATCTCCATTACTGCTGGTATTGTGACAACACGCGTTTCTTCAGAAAAAGAAGTCTCTAACCTCGGTAGCGAGATTTCCAGCCAGATTTTAAAGCAACCTAAGGCGTTGATGATCGCTGCCGGCTTTTTGATGGGAATGGGAATACTTCCAGGCTTTCCTACAGCACCGTTTCTGATCCTTTCTGCAGCTCTAGGACTGATCGGTTATGCTTTGTGGAGTACTGAGCAACAACAGATCGCAGCAGCAAAAGCCTCGAGCGGCGGCGGAATGATGAGTTCCGCGGCAGATTCTACGGTCGACACGTCTGTAAGAGGACATAAAGTTATCTCCGGTGGAGGGATAGATAGTTATGCCCTAACCTTGCCTGTTGTTATTGAAGTTGGAAAGGGACTGACGGCAGAGATACAAAAGGCGCAAAAAGGTCAAAGTTTTATCGATCAGATGATTCCACGTATGCGTCAAGCTCTCTATGCTGACTTAGGCGTTAGATTTCCAGGGGTACACGTTCGCACCGATTCCCCTATTCTTGAAAAAGATGAGTATTCTATCCACCTGAATGAGGTTCCGATTATCCGAGGCAAGGTTCTAGAGAATTTTTTCCTAACAAACGAGTCTCAAGAAAACTTGAAGAGATATAACCTCGAATTCAATGAATATAAAAATTCTCTTGGGCTTCCTTCTTTATGGGTAGATGTCAAAAATAAGGAATTGTTAGAGAAAGCGGGAATTAAACATTGGAATGCTCTTGAGGTGATGATTTTGCACCTTTCCTACTTCTTTAGGCATTATGCGAATGAATTTGTCGGTATTCAAGAGGTTAAATCAATGCTAGAATTCGTGGAAAAATCATTTCCCGATCTAGTTAAAGAGGTAACGCGTCTCATACCGCTCCAAAAAATGACAGATATTTTCAAACGACTGATTCAAGAGCAAGTGTCGATTAAAGATTTAAGAACAATTTTGGAGTCACTAAGCGAGTGGGCTCAAACGGAAAAAGATACTGTTCTCTTAACAGAGTATGTCCGTTCTTCACTCAAACGATATATAAGCTACAAATACGCCCAAGGGCAGTCCGTACTCTCAGTTTATATTTTAGACCCAGAGATTGAAGATATGGTCCGTGGCGCCATCAAACAAACATCAGCAGGGTCTTACCTAGCTCTCGACCCCGATTCGGTGCAACTCATTCTGCAAGGGGTTCGAGGAACTGTAGCTCCTCCTCCTCCTGGAGGACAGCCCCCCGTTCTCCTCACAGCTATTGACGTGAGACGTTTCGTTCGTAAGCTAATTGAGATGGAATTCACTGATATTTCTGTTGTGTCTTACCAAGAAATTGTACCTGAAATACGGATCCAACCGTTGGGGAGAGTTCAACTCTCATAAGGTTTAAGATATGCCAGATTCAGGAATACAGTTTGATGACGGTAATCTTACAATCAACACCATGCGCCAAGATGCTTTGGAAAAAGTCCAAGAACTTTCCGCTGAGCAGGAATCTAGCCAGGGAGCTTTCTTGCAGTCGCAAGAAGAAGCTGTTAACCCTTTCGCCTCAAAATTTGCCACCAAAGATAAAAAATTAGAAGAGCAAAGGCCTCGGATTAAGGAAACGACAAAAACGGAAGAGAAGGAAGAACCGATTAATCCAGTCGATCAAATCAAAGACACAGCGGAGAAATTCCAAAAGAAAAACCAAGAACTCCAATCCGATGTTTTGGCGGTACTACGAGAACAGATCAAGCCAGGGGATACAAAAGAAGATATTCTTCGCAAATTGCAACAATTCTATCCTGATGCCACTCTCGCAGATGAAGTTTTAGACTTCCTTCTCGCTACAACTGATGGAGAGCTTGCTAAAACTGTTAAAGAGGCAAAAGACGATTTTTCTCAGATTCATGCAAGGGAAATCGCGGCCGGCCGAAATATTAGCACGCAGGCTCGTGAAGCATCACAGAAAGGTTTGGGTGCTACTACATCACTAAGAGAAATGTATTATGATATCACAGGAAATCCGCGCGACTCGACGACTCTTTTCGATGAACTCTCACAAAAATATGCATTTAAAGATCTGAAAAAAGTCATTGATTTCCTCCTCCACTCCCTTGGAGCCGATTTAAAATCGAAAGGACCTTCAATTCCAAAAGGGCTGTTACATCGACTTTTCACTGAGACGCGTTCTCTCCAAGCTATTTTAGGGGTGTACCGATTTTTCCGCGGGAGAATGCATTTAATGGAGAAAATGTTTGGTGAACAGGAGATGGAGCTGCCATCGGAACTTTCTTTTGAAAACATGGCAAAACAGTTTATGAGCCTGATTGGAGACCGCTATCCCTCATCTGCCAGAGTATTGCAGCTAGCGGAAAAACTAGGAATTGAGAAATGGCTCCTTGCTAAAATCATCGTTTTCAGTCAAATGAGAGATGCAATCAGAGAAGTCGCCATCAACCAAATATATAAATCATTGCAACATCGCGATGACTTATATTTAGCTATTCTTGAAGCGCTTGAAGATCTTGAAGATCAACTTGAAGAAAAAGAAGAAGAGGAAGAAGGTGAAGAGAAAGACAAAAAAGATGACGACGACGATGATAGTCAAAAAAAACAAAAGTAGGAATTCGCGGCTATGGTTACAGGACTCTTCGGAACGCTTTTAGAAGAATTGGCAAAATCACTCAAAATCAATCATCTTGAGCCAGATCAAAACAACTCGTGTTTGATCAACTTGAAAAATGGACAAAAGATACAGGTTGAGTTGGATCGCTCCGGCAATTATCTAGTCATTGGAGCCGACCTTGGAACAGTATCTCCTGGGAAATACCGAGAAAATCTCTTCAAAGAAGCCCTTAAAGCCAATGGAATGCCTTATCCTCTAAATGGTATTTTAGCTTATAGCAAACGCACTGACCACTTAGTTCTATTCACAAAGATTTCTGTAAAAGACCTTCGAGGAGAACAAATAGCCATCGTTATTCCCCCTTTTGTTGAAAAGGCTCTTATATGGTCTGAAGCCATCAAAAGAGGAGAAATGCCTTCACTATCACAAGTCAAGACATCCGGAGCTTCCAGTGGAATGTTTGGACTAAGACCATAAACCAGAAAGGGTTATTATCATGACATCTCCCGGACTAACAAGGTTTCCTTCGCAATATTTTTTTTCACCATCTTCTGTAGCACTTGATAATGTTTTGCCAGAAGCTCTTGTAGAGCTTCCGCATAAAAATCAACCTGAAGCTTTGTGGGACGAGTTAAGAGAAGAGTGTCAAAGACTAGGAAAGTACTTACAAATCGAAATTCCTACCAAAATAGTAGCCAAAAAGATAATGACGCCAGAAATGTTGTTAGACTGCTGTCAATGGAGCATAAGTAGAGATATTTATCAAGAGCACTATTGGGCTAAACTTGTCGTCCTAAGCGTTAAAACGCTTCAGATCTTTTTCTCTAAGGTTGATCCCCAATTGAATATTAATAGTCCCTCTGTTGATCATGTAAAAGCCAATCAACTCATGAAGATAAAAGATGTTGTCGCAGAACATTTATCTTTCTTTAGCTCTGAAGCACAAACAAACGCTTTCCCAATTCCTTTGAAAATAGTCGTTGATAAGAGCGGATTTTATTGGCTTCCCTCATTCATCGATTTTATAGAACGAGACTCCAATGTTCGTAATAAGGGAAAGGCTACGCAAAATTGGCCGTCAACTGTCCTATTTTCTTTACCTGAACATTCGGAAGAGTCTGTCAGCATAACACAACTTGAAAAGCAAGAGAATCTCAATCAAGTTGTTATGGAAGAACTCAAAAGAGTTTCTCAACCACTAGAAGAATATATTTTTCTGGAAGTCGATCAATTAAGTAGAATGAAATCGAGTGAACTAATTTCTATTGCAACATTAATTGAATCTCTTGAATCGCATTCACCTAATGACCCGAGCTATTATTGGACTTCTCGAGTATCCTCAAGTTTAATAACAATATTTCATTTATTTTCGGAACTTCAAGATTCAGTGAAAGATCTTCTTAGAAATACAAATAATCTCTTTGAAATTTTCAGGCAGAACTCAGGAAATCCACTTTGGAAAACACTAAAAAGAAGATTAAGAGAATTATCTGAATTTCAATTACCAAAAAACAACCCGCAACCTATTCAAATAAGAGAAGTCAAAAAAATGTTCAAAGTAACGCTGTCTTTTCTTCAGTGGATGAACAGTCATGTTGTACCTGAATTTAATTGTCAGCTTGAAATTTGGAAAATTCAACAGAAAGAAAAACTACAAGAACTTGAAAACTGGTTGAAAGAGATAACATTGTCTACAACAAGATCATTAATTTTTAAAGTAGAGCGGTGTCGCACATTCCTGGACCAAGAACCTCTTAAAGAGATTACATTAGGTGAGATACATTTCGTTAATGAGCAATTAAGTTTATTTGAATACTGCCAGATACTAGATGCAAGCACTTCTGATCAAATCATATTCAAATCGATCTCTGAAGAGGAAGACTTTTCAGACAGTGATGATTATGTGTATGAAGATAACCCCCTCTTTTCTCTATTAACTCATGGCAAATGCACGATTCATTATTGAAACCCGACTTACCCCACTCACGCGTTCTTTAGAGAGAAAGTCGGATGTGAACCTATCTTTGTGAAATTTCCTAACTCCGGAATTCCGAACAAAAAGCAGCTCAAAAGAACACGAAAATCGATTTCTCATTTTGAGCTATAAGCAGTATATAGTCCTTCCAACTGAAAGTTGGACTTTTTAAGTCGCAGCCAAGCGTA
>JBAWZJ010000123.1:0-6411 GCA_037143085.1 Parachlamydiaceae bacterium
GTGGAATGGATGTTCAATCGTATCGATATTATAATAAGACCACATTCCGGCTTGATTTTTCTGAGATGTGTTCCGATATTTTAGCCATGCCTCCAGGGAGTACTATCCTTCTTCACGCCTGTTGTCATAATCCTACAGGGATAGATCCCTCTCAGCAAGAGTGGCAAAAGCTTTCGGAATTGATCAAGAAACAGAAGCTGATTCCTTTTTTTGATTTTGCCTATCAAGGATTTAAAGAATCTATCGATGATGACGCCTACCCTATTCGTTATTTTGCTTCGCAAGGGCATGAAATGGCTGTGGCAAGCTCTTTTTCTAAGACGTTTGGCCTCTATGGAGAACGTGTTGGTTCGTTTAGCGTCGTGACACATAATGAGGAAACAGCTCGAAAAGTTGGCAGTCAGCTCAAGCATTTAATTCGCGCCAATTATTCAAATCCTCCTCGCCATGGAGCCGCCATTATCGCCGAAATACTCTCTTCAGAAGAACTCAAACATGAGTGGTTGGAAGATCTATCTAATATGCGTTACCGATTGAAGGAAATGCGCCACACTTTAATTGCCGGATTACAAGCTAAAAGTGAACATCGTGACTGGAGCTTCCTGTCTCAGCAGCATGGCTTCTTTTCATTTTGCGGATTGGATGAAGGGGAAGTGCATCGGCTGATTACAGAATATGCGATTTATATGCCCTTAAACGGAAGAATAAACGTTGCAGGGGTGAATGGACACAACATCGATTACGTCATCGAAGGTATTCTTGACGTTTCCCATTCATGAATAAGAAAACACGCGTGCGCATCTTTATTATTGCTTTTTGCTTTTTACTAGCCTTGATGAGCCTACCCAAAAAATCTACAGAACGCTTGCAAGGAACAGTCGTTGCTATGCTGTCTCCTTTTTGGAATAGTCTATTGGATGCTCGTCCTTCTTCTGAAGGTAATGAGAATGGAAATTTACAGAAACTTCAGCTTGAAAATGCGTTGTTGCGTGAAGAAATTCTCCATATCAAAAATGTGATACAACACGAACTTGACTTATTGAACGAGATGAAAAGTCTTGTAAATAGTGATGAAAATGCTCTTTCGACAAAAAGTTTAAAAAAACGACATAGCTATGAACTGCAAAAACTGCTTAAAATAGCCTTAGAAATTGTCCCTGCACGAATCATTTACCGCTCTCCTTCATCGTGGAATAGTTCAGTATGGATAAATGTGGGTACAGATACAAATAAAGATCTTGGTATTGAAACGATCGCTAGAAATAGTCCTGTTCTCGTCGGAACAACGGTCGTTGGTGTCATCGACTATGTTGGTAAACGGCAAGCAAGGGTCCGCTTGATCACAGATCCTGAGCTGACACCGTCCGTCCGTGTCTCGAGGCCGGCCAATGAGGAAGGAAATCAGCCCTTATATCTCGCCAAGGGGGAAATTCGTGGGTCGGGAAAACAGCTGTGGCGTACTCAAAAGAGAGAACTTATAGGAGTAGGATTTAACTACGATTTTGCCGATGATTATGGTCCTGCTCGTGATTTAAGGACGGGACGACCTGATGGAAGTTCACTAGATACCCCTTCAGTGGCGATAGTGCAAGCAGGAGATCTCCTTGTGACAACAGGATTAGATGGCATTTTTCCTGCTGATTTACCGGTTGCAACGGTATCTAAGGTTTATCCATTGAAAGAAGGCGATTATTATTATGAATTGGAAGCCATTCCTGTTGTTGAAGATCTTGATAGTTTATCTTTAGTCTTTGTAATCCCTCCCGTAGGATATAATGAAAATGAATAAGCCTTCTATTGGTTGTGTTATCTTAACGTATCAGGCAAAACGGCATTTGCCATTATGCTTGCAACATCTTTTTAACTCCTCTTTAAATCCCCGTATTTTAGTCGTTGACTCCTCTTCAAGTGATGGTACTGCGGATATTGCTAAATCTTATGGTGTTGAAGTTTTGGTTATTCCTCAGAGTGAGTTTAATCATGGGAAAACAAGAGAGCTGGCAAGGAAATATCTTGGAACCGATATTGTATGTATGTTGACACAAGATGCTTATCTTTACGATAAGCATGCCTTAGAAAGCCTTGTACATCCTATAATAAAGAAACATGCCAGTCTGGCATATGCAAGGCAAGTACCGCATCAAGGAGCTGGTTTTTTTGAGGTATTTGCTCGCCGTTACAACTACCCGGAGACAAGCCATATTCGTTCGATCGATGATATCGAAAAATATGGAATATATACATTTTTTTGTTCCGACTCATGCGCGGCATATTCTAATGAAGCTTTGGATGAAATCGGTGGATTTTCGGACGTTCTTCTAGGTGAAGATACTGTGGCGGCAGCTAAATTGTTGAGGAGAGGACATAAGATAGCGTATATCGCAGAGGCTGTTGTTAAGCATTCACATCGTTATTCGTTACTGGAGGAATTTCAGCGGCATTTTGATACAGGGTTAGCTCGCAATGAGTATGCCGATTTATTGCATTGCGAAAGAGGCGATACAAAGCGAGGTTTTGACTATGCGAAGAAGATGTTTAAAGAGTTGGCTCGTAAGTCACCTCAAAAGCTACCTTATGCTTTTCTGCATATTTTATCGAAATGGAGTGGGTATCAGGTTGGAAAAAGGAGCGTGAGGGCTCCTTTATGGTTCAAACGAGCGCTCAGCAGTCAGAAATTTTATTGGAATAGGAAGCTATTAAAATAAAAAATTTAAGAACTTTAGAGCTTCCAAAAATCGACTAAGGGATCGTTGGATGTTGGTATAGCTCTCCATTTATGAGAAATTAGTCATTTCTTTACACCTACCCTTCAAAAGTAAACGTGAATGATTCTTTGAATAATCTTTTTTTTAAATTTGCTTTTTCCCCTCGGTTTTCCGTTCACCCACAATCGCTGGTCTTCACACCTCAAACCCACATAAATCTGGAATTTAATATGTATATTTGGTAATATGAAAGTATGGCTAAAGCGACATTCGAATGGGATGTGATAAAGAATGACATAAACATCGCAAAACACGGCGTTTCATTTTTTGAGGCTCAAAGTGCATTTTTGGATTCAGGCCGTATCATTGCTGAAGATCTCGAACATTCAATAACAGAAAAACGTTATTATTGTTTTGGAAAAGTTGGTGAGGCTGTGATGACTGTCCGCTTTACTTACAAAGATTGCGTCATTCGTATCTTTGGTGCAGGTTATTGGAGAAAAGGGAGGAAAATATATGAAAAAGCGCAAGGTTAAATATACTGACGAACCTATCGGAAAAATTCGAATTGTGGATAATTTCTTACCGGAACCTAAGGATCTGGTTTTAAAGGAAGAGACAGCAAAAATTACGCTCACTTTGACGAAGTCAAGCATCGATTTTTTTAAAGCTGAGGCAGCAAAACACCACACGCACTATCAAGCAATGATCAGGGAATTAATCAATCAATACACGGCTCATTACATTCGATGAATGTTTATTTTAAAATCTCATTCTATAAAAACATTTGACAATGTTTCACGTCATCCAAATGTTTGTATAGGGAATTCGATAGCTTGGCAAAATTGACCATAATAGCCTCTCCTTCACATTGCTAACTCATTGAAAGTGCTTTACTGCCAATCTCTTTAAAGAAATCCATGACCTGAAAATAAGGGCCAGGGCCATAACTAATGCGTGCAACTCCTAATTCTGCAAGTTCCCTTGGTTGGGGAGTATTAGACATTACCATTATATTAATAGGTATAGGGGAATGTTCGCATAATTTTTTAATATACTTAGCTTCTCTCAGGCCAGGAACAAAAAAAACGTTTGCACCAGATTCTGCATAAGCAGAGGCTCTTATTAGTGCTTCTTCTAAATGTCCATTATTATGGTTACAGGCTTCTGTTTTAAGGAAAATATCTGTTCTGGCATTAATGAAAATAGGAATTTCTGTATGCTTTGCCGCTTCACGAATAGCACTAATTCGAGCACATTGATCTTCAATTGAATACAAACCTTCTCCATCTACAATCTGATCCTCGAAATTTATTCCAACTGCTCCGGCTTCAATAATTTTTATGACATTCTCTTTCACTTCGTTTGGGCTTTTCCCATATCCTCCCTCGAAATCAATCGTTACAGGGATATCAACGCTTGCAATAATTCGTTGAATGTTTGCCAGCACCAAATCAAATGGCAGTTTTTCGCCGTCATCATATCCATGCGCAGTCGCTACTGACCAACTTCCCGTTGCAATCACTTTTGCTCCAACTTCTTGTATGGCTCTTGCACTTCCAGCATCCCAAATATTAAATAGGATCAAGGGATGGCCTTTTATATGTAGATTTTTTAGTAGGTTGGCGCGTTCCATTTGCATTGTCATTTCAAATTCCTTCTTTCTCGTGTTTGATTAGCCATTTTTTTCGTGTCAGGCCGCCGCCATAGCCACCCAGCTCCCCACTCGTGTTTATGACACGGTGACAGGGGATAATAATGGCAAATTGATTTGCGCCATTTGCATTAGCAACAGCACGAAATGCAGTTGGTTGCCCAATTCCACTAGCAATCTCGGAATAGGAACGAGTTTCACCAGAAGGGATTTTTTTTAATTCTTCCCAAACGCGTTTTTGAAAGGGCGATCCAAGAAAAAATAGTGGGGTTTTAAATTCTATTAGTATGCCTTCAAAATATTTTTTCAGCTCATTTTCAATCGAGCCAATCGGTTGAGTATGACCAGGAATAATCGCTGATTTTGTTTTCGCCCTAAGACGCTCCACTTCGCGTTCTAAACCTCTGCGATCCACAAATTCTAAGAGGTAAAGAGCTTTCTCATCTGCAATTGCTATCATTGGACCTAGTACGTTGTTAAGGTAGAATTTACTGTTTTTTCTAGCGTGAAAGCTCCCGCGGTTGAACGATCGTAAATCACCCAATATTAACAATATGGGGTTGATTTACGATCGTTCAACCGCGGGGCTTTGACGCAGAAAAAACAGCAAATTCTACCTTAACAACGTACTAGAGGCGTATCTATCCACGATGCCTTTAGAATATTATTCTTTCCCAGCTTGGTCGGTGCTGCTCCCATAATCCGTGAAAATGCATCTCGAAAACCACTGCCGGATTCATATCCTGTTGAAAGCTGCGCATTAATCACGGCTTCGCCTGCTCTTATTTGTTTCATAGCAAGCCCCATACGCCGTGCCCGTGCATATTCAACAAAAGTCATACCAAAACGCTTTTTGAACTGACGACGAGCTGTTGAGGCATCAACAGATAATTCACGGAAATCTCTATCTTTCCAGCGTTTTTCAGGGCTTTCTTCAACTGCTTCAACGAGTGTTTGGATGAGCTTGGAAACGTGATTAGGATGAGAAAGTGGACGACAGCGTTTACAAGGTCTAAATGAAGCCAGTAGTGCTTGTTGAGCAGTTTCAAAAAATTCACAGTGCTCGAACTTTGGTTTTCTTGCAGGACATGTCGGTCGACAAAATACACCTGTTGTTTTGACTCCGACAAAAAACACACCTTCATATTCTGTTTTTTTGTCTATCAATGCTTGGTAATACTCTTTTTTATTTTCAGCTGTTATCATTCTTTCCTCTTGATCAAGCAATCGCAATCCCTGCTTTTCCATTATTATAATGAGTTCAGATAAAGGCGTCGCCGAAATTCAGGCATTGATTTTTTTATGAAAACCATAACAGCCAAACAAATCCGTTGAAAACTATTTGCAATATGATGAGGGATGATTTTTAGAATGAATGAAGAAACCTAATCTGCATAATGAATCACCAAGCCCAATGCTTGTATAATCGGATAAAAAGACTTTGCATCACTCAGGTTCTATCTCTCCTTGGGATCCCAAAAAGCGATGAACCTTGAGTTATGGAAGAAGTCTATTTTGAGGATTTGAAAAACAGATGGATCAGCTTTCCTTCGCCTAAGACGCGATCTATTTCTGTGAATGCGAAAAAGAGAGAAAAGACGAAAGCGGTGATCAGAATTTGGGCTAGGATCTGATCAATGCCATAGTGCATAAATTTTTGATAAATTGTTTCGTAATCAAGGCCATGAAGGAATCCTGTAGCAAAATGTTCGATTATAGTGAAGAGCATGGCTAAGATAGTGAAAATAATTGTTTTATAGATGACAGGGATGATCAACGGTTTCTCCGCGAATTTATTGCTCCATTTCAGATGTCTCCCGATTAAAACAATCTTGGCCATGATCATCGATTCAATAAAAGCATAACCATAAGGAAGGTAATCGATGAAATATTCGCTTAACAGCAATCTCCTGTAGGTGGTTAAGGAGCAAAAAAAGAGATCCATAAATAAAAAGTAAATAAAAAATAAATACATTTCATTCATAACTTTTTGTTTTAGTGTTGTTTTAGAATTCATAAAACCTCGTTTTTCCTTCGATTTCTATATATATT
>JBAWZJ010000124.1:0-6373 GCA_037143085.1 Parachlamydiaceae bacterium
TACGAAATCAAAATTTAATCTGCTCGAGAAAAATGATCAGCGGGAACCGCTGATCCTTTATCTCGATTTAGTGATGAGGTCATGAAGAATTCCTTTTATCTCTGGAAATCTGCAGGAATGGAAACTAATTTCTGTCCGGTTGAGTATCAGGCTTATAACCTTGATTTTAATACTAGAGAAATTCAAGGAGAAATGATTATTCAAAAGGTTCAAGAGTTTGCTCGAAGATTTATGATTGGCTGGACAGTACCTTATGGATTCAGAGCTGAAAGTAGCTTTGACTTGTATCATTCAATAATGAGCTTCTCTCTCGTGCATCATGTTTCAGTTTTGATTTGCAAATAACATTATACACGAAGAACAATGGCGTTGAGCAGATGATCAGAAGCTGTTTTCCTTCGAGCCAAGCGTTCCTGATAAAGTTGATGTTGTTGGTAAGGGTCCACTAGTCTCCCATCAGCGTCATAGACAGCGTCGCTTCTTGTTCCTGCAACTACTGTGACATGGTTTGTTAAAATATGATCTAGTGCATTAGCTTCCAGTCTTCCGCTGATAAGGCGTGCTTTGAACCGATCGCTTTCCCTTCCTAAGAATGTAGAGTCTGCAATTGGTTCCGGAACATAGAAAGCTTCACCCTCCCGATAGTCTTGCCCTCCAGTAAAAGGCCCTGTCTTAATCCGTGAAGGAATTCAGCGGCCCCTGATGTTTGAAAAGCATTCAAATCCCCTTTTCGGTGTTACTTGCAGGAATGCTGTGACAAACTGATGGATAGCAGCTGTAGTATCGCTATACAAAGTGTTTTGTATGAGATGATCTGTATGGGTGGTGAATATGGCAAGAGGGCGGCTAGTGTGAGTATTAAGTACTTCTACCCCGAGAATTCTGCGAGAGCTTCCTGATGGCGACGGAAGAGATCCTAACGCCACGCGTTGAACTTTGAGCGCCTCACTTAAGGCTAGAGTTGATGTAAAAGCAGTCGATTCTCCAAATACATCTTCCTTTGATTTTACTGTTGTTTCTTCACCTGAAATATTGTTGAAAGATATCCAAGAAAACTTTCGGTTCTTCCAACGGGTCTTCATTTCTTCCACCGCATCTGGAGTAGCCTCTTGGAAAGCAAGAAAGGTTGCAGCATTAGGAGTTTTATCTAAGACGCTGTTTACGGCTTGTTCGATGACCTTGAGTCGATTTTCGAAGCGTTCGAGATTTTTCTCATGGTCGACTATCCCTTCATTCTCCTCTCTTGTTTTAGATTTTTCTAAGAGAAAGATGCCTGCTTCTCTTCCTTTTTTGAATTCCTCTTCTATATATTTTTTATCGAAACCAAGTACTGTTTCGAATTTGTTTACACATATATCTAGGGCTTCTATCAGGATAGTCAATCGTTGATAAGGTGGAGATTCAGGCTTTTCCTGTGCTTGCAGTCTCTGCAATTGTTCAATAATTCTTCGATAGACAGGAAAGTCTTTACGCTCGAGCTTTTGTTGAGCTATGGTCAATGCCTCTTGCACTTGTTTTCCTTTCTGGACTTCTTCTAATGTATAATCTGCAAGCAGAGAGGAAAATGCTTTTCTAGGCGTCGCTTTGATGATGTAACTATTGAGAGTCTCAAATTGTGCAGCAGTTATGAAATCAGGTGTTTGCCCTTCCAAATAACTGAAGATATAGTTCTCTAATGCAGGGCGCTGTTTATTTTGTCTTTCCTCCGGGAATAAAATATTGTAGTAGATCCCTGTCACTAAATCGCAGTCCTCCATCAAAGGCATTGGCGTGTGGACGGGGTGGCTATTTTCCGGATGGAGGTAGTTAATGGAGGGGGATGCAAAGGGGACTTGGACGGATAATCCGTCAGAGCCTATTGTAAGTGATGGAAAAGCGATTGATGCCATAATTATGAACTTTTGAGGAGATTTAACGTCTGGTATAATCTCAACGCATCTTCTTTAGCTCCTAATTTTTTTGCTTTTTCTAAACCGACTGTTGCGATGTTGAAGGCTGCTTCAAGATCATTTTGAGCTAATTTCAGTTGCGCTTCTAAATAATCTGCATGCATGGACAGCCGTTCGGTAACTATCAAAGGGCGCACTTCATCTAACATTTGCTGACAGAGAAGGTGGTTTTTTTGTAAAAGGTAAATCTTACCCAGACGGATGCTCGTACGAACGACATCATCAGTCGCATTTGTATGTTTAAAGCAATCAAGAGCAATAGAATAACAATTGTTGGCTTTTTCTATGTTGCCTTTTGGATTGTCTGCGTAGG
The DNA here is from genome assembly GCA_037143085.1 of Parachlamydiaceae bacterium. Classification (GTDB taxonomy): domain Bacteria; phylum Chlamydiota; class Chlamydiia; order Chlamydiales; family Parachlamydiaceae; genus JBAWVE01. The sequence goes on from JBAWZJ010000124.1 coordinate 2,263, forward strand.
CAGCTCCAAGATTAAAGTAAACCTTCCCTTTTAAGTTAACATTTGTGATTGCTGTTTTAGAATAGACGACGGCTGCTTCTTCACAAATTTCGACTGCGCGAAGATAAAAATATTGTTGTGCTTCTTCTTGTTCTTCTTTGCCTGCCAGAGCACGATGGGCTGCTGATTCTAGATAAATGGCCCGTATTAAAAGGGAGGGGTCGTCAAACAGTTCAGATAGTTCATGGCAATGATTCGCGTAGAGAAGAGCCTGAGTGTAATCACCCATATAAAAGGCTGTCGATGTTAGTTGGGCATAAATTTTTGCCTCTTCACGGTGTCGATGAAAGTTTCTAGCTATCTCTAAGGCTGCTGAGCCTTGAGTGATAATGTTATCCCATTTTTCAAGCTTAGATAAAGATTCAAAATTCTTAAAATAATCTTCAGTAGGGTCTTCCGTGTTGAAATAAAGATGTTGATTGGAAGATGGCGTAGATATCGGGTTTATTTCTTGTTGTTCTAATGTAGGTGATGTGGTGTTTGGGCGGGCGTCAGCAAAAAGAGAAACATTCAGGAATAAGGTAAAAATGAGTAAGCGTGAGATGTTCATGGGGTAGTCTATAGCATGAAATAGCAGAGAAAATCAATAAAAATAGGCTCTTTACGTTATACCAAGCGAGACTCAAACTTTGACACATTAGAAATGCCAAGTCTTGAATCACGTTCGGCGAGCGGTCTAATGTTGGTTAACCTCGTATTTAAATGCTCCTTTATCGTATTTCAATTCGACAGTACATTCTCCCGGAATCTTACCTTCTAGGATGCCTTTCGAAAGCATATTAACGATTTCCTGCTGGATAAGCCTCTTTAGAGGACGAGCTCCGAAAAATGGGTCATATCCTTCTTCTGCAAGATGTTCAATGACCCCTTTACCCCATTTAAGCGTCACTTGTCTGTCGCGGAGGCGTTTGACTAAACTGTCTATCTGGATGAGGACTATTTTTTCCATATCTTCCTTACGCAGAGGTAGGAATGGGAGGATTTCATCTAAACGATTGAGAAATTCCGGCCGAAAATGCGCCTTGAGGATGGGATCCAAGATTGCCATTAATGTCTCTTTTGAGAGCGCTGCATGCCCGTGTTCCATCTTTGCTAGCAGCTGATCGGATCCTAAGTTTGATGTCATGATAAAGAGGGCATTTTTACAGTTCACCACGCGCCCTTTGCTGTCGGTAATCCTTCCATCGTCAAAAATTTGCAACAAAATATTGAAGACATCGTGGTGGGCCTTTTCTATTTCGTCAAAAAGGACTACTGCATAGGGGCGTCGGCGGAGCGCCTCAGTCAACTGTCCTCCTTCATCGTATCCAACATAACCCGGAGGGGAGCCGATTAATTTGGAAACACTATGTTTTTCCATATATTCGGACATGTCCAACCGGATGAGGGCTTCTTCCTGGTTGAATAGCTGTTCTGCTAGTGTCTTTGCGAGTTCTGTCTTACCGACACCTGTAGGTCCCATGAAGAGAAACGCTCCCATTGGTCTACCTGGATCGGCTAATCCGGAACGTGAACGGCGGATGGCTTCACAAACGGCTGTTACAGCAATATCTTGACCGACAACACGTTTTTCCAATTCCTTTTCGAGGTGTAGTAAACGCTCTGCTTCTCCTTCTAACATCTTGTTGACAGGGATGCCTGTCCACTTTGAGACAATATGGGCTACAAGGTTTTCATCTACTTCTTCTTGGAGCAGGCGGTTTGGTTTCTCTTCTAATTTCTTTTGTTCGCTCTCTATCTGTTGTTGTAGCTCTGGAATCTTTTGGTAACGGAGTTCAGCAACTTTATTGTAATCGGCCTTCCGTTCGGCTTCCTCTTCTTGAAAACGCATTTGTTCGAGAGAATTTTTTTTGTTTTTCAACGATTCAATGAGCTTTTTCTCTTGGTCCCACTGCTGTCTGACGATGGAAAGTTCTTCTTTTAGCTCAGCTATTTTTCCTTCGATTTTTGTCGCTTCACTTTTTGCTACAGGAGTATTCTCCCTTTTCAGTGCTTCTGTTTCAACAATAAGGCTTGCCAGCTCTCGTTCTTTATTGTCGATTGGGAGGGGACGGCTTCCGAGCTGCATTCTAATCAAACTCGCAGCTTCATCAATGAGGTCTATAGCCTTATCCGGAAGGCGCCTATCAGTGATGTAACGATAGGATAGATAAACAGCAGCGTGGATGGCAGATTCTGTGATATGGACGCCATGGAAAATTTCATACCGTTCACGCAAGCCTCTTAAAATCGCAATAGAATCTTCTAAGCTAGGCTCATTGACCATTACTGGTTGGAAACGCCGTTCTAAGGCAGCGTCTTTTTCTATGTGCTTCTGGTATTCGTTGAGGGTTGTTGCTCCGATACAGTGTAACGTTCCGCGTGCTAGTGCAGGTTTTAACAAATTAGCGGCATCCATAGCCCCTTCAGTAGCTCCTGCGCCAATTAGAGTGTGGACTTCGTCGATGAAAAGGATGACCTGACCTTCGCTTTTATCTATATCATCTAAGATCCCCTTAAGACGCTCCTCAAACTCTCCTCTGTATTTTGTTCCGGCCACTAGGCTGCCCATATCTAATGCTAGGAGTTGTTTATTTTTTAATGAGTCAGGGACATCATTTTGGATGATTCTCTGTGCTAATCCTTCTGCGATAGCCGTTTTTCCAACCCCGGGGTCCCCGATGAGCATTGGGTTGTTTTTTGTACGACGACTAAGGACTTGCATCGTCCGTCTAATTTCTTCATCGCGCCCGATGACTGGATCTAATTTTCCGCTTTTAGCTAGGTTTGTGAGGTTTTTACAGTATTTTTCTAATGTCTTTAAACTCGATTCACCACTTGGAGAGTCCATGTGGCGGCCTCCTCGGATTTGTTTGATTGTTTCTTCTAACTGCTGTAATGAAATTCCTGTTGAGTGTTTCCATTCGGAGAAAGGAGGGCCTCCATTTTTCCAATAAGAGAGAAGAAAGTGGTCGCTACTGGTGTAAGTATCATTCCATTTTTGTGCAAGGCTTTGAGCATCTGCAATACGGCTTTGCAGGCTTCTCGACCCATTGGGTGGTTCCATTTGCCCACTGTAGGTTGGGAGACGTGACAAATCCTCGTTTAATTTCTGTATGAGAGTCGAAGGTTTGGCGTTTAGACTATTGAGGATAGAAGTAAAATAGTCGTCGGGTTCTTTCAGAAATGCGAGAAGAAGATGGTTGTCGGTTACCTCGGTATTTTTCCTCTCTTGTGCATCAGCAAAAGCATGTTGTAGCGCATTCGTTACACTGTCTGTAAAATTTTGAGCCATAAGAAACCTTCCCTGTTAATCTCTTTTTAGAATAATTAGAGTCGTCTCTTCTGTCAATCCTTCTCTGAAAATTCACCACGGGAATGGCTCTAAAAAGAGTAACCTAAAGCTGCGCATAGGGACAAGCCGCCAACTTGTGCTTTTTGTCCGTATACATTTGTTTTAGAAGAGTGAAAATGTATCTGACGATATGTATATTCTCCGACAATATCGATGAAAAAGTGGTTTGATACGTAAATATTGAAACCTGTGTTAATAAAAGCCCCAACACCATTTTGATAGATATTTTTATTTACATAAGGGGATTTGTTGTTTGCGTATAAAAAGAAATATTGTGGGCCCGCTGCTATATAATACTGGATCGATGGACAGATAGTAAATACTGGCTTCAATCCGATACTTACCGGAACTTCTTGTATCGATGTTTCCTGATCGGCTCCGAGAGAGTTCCTTTGTTTGTCTAAGTACTCGATACTGCCATAAAGATGGAGCCATCGCCAGATAGGATAAGATCCGCTTAGTTGAACATCGATCCCCCCTTTATTGTAGATTTTTCGCATTTTGGTGTCGGCAAAGAGAAAATAACCAACTTTAAGTTCAGCCATTGGCGGACTTGATTCCAGTGCACAGCATTCGTCTTCGATAGAGTAATATGAAGGTTCATCGGCGAGAACGGAGGATGATATCATTGTTAATAATGCTAGTTCCAAGAATATACTGGTTCCAACTTTCAGCTGGAACCCGTATATACTGCTCATAACTGAAAGTGAGAATAAATCTAGTGATAAATTTCCGATA
>JBAWZJ010000125.1:0-6370 GCA_037143085.1 Parachlamydiaceae bacterium
CTCCAAGAGGGCGTTGTCATTATCCCAATGCTAATGAACTCTGCTGCCGCGATGGCATCATAGTGACTGGAAGAAATCCAAACATGTGCATGCTGGGAGATGAATATCCTATAGAAATAGACATCAAAGCTTGCGATGATGTTTGCGATGTTGTTGTAACAACACATCTCCCAGAAGGCGTCTCTTACGTCCGCAGCCAGCCAGAAGCTAAGGTTGAAGGAAATAAAGTGACATGGAACATCGGGCCAATGAAAAAAGGCGACTGCCGTCCTGGCAAAATCTGGGTGAAATGTGAGTGTGAAGGCGAGCAATGCGCTTGCTTCTGCGCAACAGCAACACCTGTAAGATTCTGCTCCCTCCTTTGCGCAAAACCTGTATTGGTTTGCGAAAAATGTGGACCAGAAGAAGTATGCCCAGGCGATCCAGTACACTACACAATGACCGTGACAAACAGAGGCAGCTGCGCTGCTGAAGATGTCGTGATCACAGACAACGTGCCAGATGGATTGGAGCATAGCAGCGGACAGCGCACATTGACATTCAAGCTAGGTGGCTTACAGCCATGCGAAACAAAGAAAGTCAACGCTTGCTTTACAGCTGTAAAACGCGGCAAAGTATGCAACACAATCGTCGTTACAGCATGTAACGCTGATACAGTGAACTGCCAATGGTGCACTAACGTATGTAAAGAATGCATTGAGTTAACGAAAGTTGGTCCAAAAGAACAACAGATCGGAAAAAATGCTGATTACCAAATCGTTGTGACAAACACAGGCGACAAATCGTTGACAGAAGTTATTGTTACAGACGTAGCACCAAGTTCTACATCGATCGTTGCGGCTAACGGCGCGACAATCAACGGCAATCAAGCTGTATGGAGACTGAAAGAGATGAAGCCAGGCGAAAAAGTGTCGTTCACGATCACGTTGACGACATGCGTTCCTGGTTGCTTTACAAACAGAGCTGGTGTAACAGACTGCCAAGGCTGCAATGCTTGTGCAGAGTTCACAACACGTTGGAAAGGACGTCCAGCTCTTAACGTTTGCATCACCGATTCTGATGATCCAATCTGCATCGGCGAGCCAACAAGCTACACGATTGTTCTTGTGAACCAAGGTTCTGATTCAGATTCAAACGTTAACGTTGTTGTCCGTTTCCCTAACGAAATTACTCCTGTAGCCGCCCTTGGCGACTCCGTAGGAACGATTTCTGGTCAAACGGTAACATACGCTCCTTACGCTTCGTTGAGCCCACGTCAAACACTGAGATACCGTGTTGACGCTAGAGCTAAAGCTTCAGGAGATGCTCGCGTTATTGTTGAAGTCTCTTCAGACTCAATTAAAACACCAATTGTGCAGCAAGAAAGCACAATAGTGAACTAATCTGCGTCGACTGAAAAGTTGATGTTCGTTAATAGAACGGCCCCGAGAAATCGGGGCCGTTTTTATTTAGTTTATTTCTTGACAGTCACATAGATCTATTTTTTCTCTTTTCTACTTTTTCTTCTTTCAGATCTAACTTGTGCCTCTCTTCGGAGAATCTCTACAGATTCAATATCTTCTTTTTCTTGCCTTTCGATCTCTTCATCCATCTTCTTTTGCACTTCATCAATAGCATCGAAATCATCACCTTTCAACTCCCCATTCAAACCAGCGATAACGATATCTGTAATCTTATAAAAGAGGTTTTCATGGATATCTAAATGTAAAGCTTGAGGGAGATCCTTGATTTTGAACTCAATATAGAGACCGAGAAAAAATTTAGCAGCATCCCTAAAGGGAAGCGAAATAAATTCTAACACGACTTCAATGAGGTGGAAGATCATCTTCTTTCCTAAAGCATCTAGAAATTCGCGCACATCAACGGAGCAACCTTCTCCAAAAACCTTATCAATGGCATTATCCCAAATATCGCCAAGTTTTCTTAAAGGATATTCGAGCACAGAAGACATAGTCTTTGATGCTGTCAATACACCCGCTTGCACCATTAACTTTTTCATTTCTTTTTCTTGAGCTTCAGCTTCCCTTTGTTCCTGACGAATTTGAGCTTCCTGAGCATCAAAGGAAAGAGGAAATGAAAACTTCACATCTTCTGGTAACTGAGCGTTAAGCCCCTCACCATTCCAATCTTTAGGCCCTACATTTTTTTTAAGCAATTTAGGTATTCCGGCCCCAACTCCGATATCGAGTAGATCTAGAAGAGTCAATTCTGTCTCAGCAATCGGTTGACCCGGATCAATTTCTGAACCTATTTTTTTTATTTCTTTTAAGAGTGTTCGTCGAACCTTTTGACCAAGAAATTCTGAAGTCATCGCCTGAAGCATTGGAATTTTAAGGACAGCCCTAGTCACTGCTTGAGGTACTATCCCTAAAAGACTCATCAAAGCCTTACCGCAAGCTTTGTTTATCTTTTTTTGTTCCTCATCCAAGGGGAATGGATCCGGTTCATTTTCTGTTGTTGGTTCGTTTAGGGAATCGATCAATTGAGTTAATCCACTAATGAGCATCGCATCCCGCGTCGGCGGATCTAAAAGCAGCGCATAGAGATCATTGAATACCTTAGGGAGAAAGTTGTTTTTTATCTGATCCCATATTACAGCTCGTAGCGGAGCTGGAAAAGGGAGATCTTTTTCATCCTTAATGCCTCCGATCTCAAGCAATGTTTCAGTCAACTTATTGAAAAATCCCATTCGCTCTGCATCTTGCCGATTTTTTGCCGCAATGAGCTTCTCCTGTGCTTGTTTAATATTCGATGCACACCAATTCTTTTTTGCTCCTGCAGGCAGTTTATCGTACCGAGCCCTTTCTTTTTTCAATGTGTTGAGTAATGATCTTATTTCTTTTCTCAATGAAATTGCATTTTCATCAATTTGATGGGGAACATTCGGATGCAATTTAGTTCCAAATTTTTTAATAAAATCTACATGCAAATCATTGCTTACAACCTTCGTTTTTTGATCTTTCACTGTTGCATTTATCACCTCAAAGTGTTCATCAACAACTTTTAAAACTTTAACCATTATTTTGAGAAGGAAGTCCTTTTGAGATTGTGTCTCCTCGATTTTCCGTGTCAATCCATCGGTAATTTTTAACAGCGCTGCTTCCACATATTTATCTAAAGGGATATCCTGAATTGGAGAAAACGCCCCATCGGGAGAAAAAAAGCTAAAGATATTCTCACAAACCCTCTCTTGCAACTTAGATCCATTCTTATCGAGATACTCTTTCACGGACACTACCTGGTCGGTATTCGACTGCTTTAATGACTTCTCGATAGCTTCATAGATATCCTTTGCCAACGTTTCGCTATCCCTTTGAGCAAAGGCTGGCAGAAAGTCTGCTACCCACCGTCCTAAAACACGGCACATTTCGGGAATATAATTGGACTGTGTTCTTTGCTTAATCGCTTCTTGCGAAACTTCTATTTGACGCGCCCAAGAAGTTGTATCTAAATAAATTTCAGACAAAACGCCGGGAAGAATATTTTCTTTAACATTTTCCCAGTGCTCTCCTAGAAATTCAGCAAATGGTATGTCTAGTGGAGCTCTACCTTCTGCTTTCAATGTGGGATGCTTGATTTGGTCTAATAGACTGGTAGAAAATGGAAGGAAAATTTTGCGTAACTCTTCCTTCCGTTTCTGAACATCTTTTTCTGCTGCAGCTTCCTTGATAGCCAAAGCATTCTTCTCTAAATCACCTCTCACGGATGAGACAACGTTGCGCAATAATGAGGAAAAATCTACTTCATTGAGGGAGGTCCCACTTGCCTTTATCGCCTGAAGGTAATGAACAACCCCTTGTACTAGTACAGACTCAATAAGGGTCTTAGTATAATTAAAAACTTCAGGATTCTCGGCTATCCCCCGCAGAATAGAAGAACCGGCAGATACATGAGAATCCTCTTCACTATTCACAGGAAACTCTATACTCTTTACCATTGTCACAACCTTATCAGCAATGATACCACAAATATTTTTAACAAACTTAGCGGCTCCTTGGTCACTGAGTAAACCCTCTAATTCAGTTTGATACCCCGCAAGGACTCTCTCAGGGGTTGCATATTCTTGATAAAGGGGCACAATGTTTTCTGCACAGGCTTCTGTTAATTTATCTTTTAAAAGAAGCCACACTTTTTCGTTCGTCTTTTCTGTAAATGGTAGCTCTACAGTGCCTCCAGGGAACATCAGATTCAATAGATAAGCAACGACCGGTTCACTAGCCGCCCTCTGAGCTTCTATTTTTTGTGTTCTAGCTTCTCTCAATACATCTTCTCTTCGACTCTCATCTTCAATCTCTTGAGCCATTGCTATGACATTATCAACAAGCTCAACCTCCTCGATATACTCCTTCGACACCTGCAACGGTTGTTTTACCCCATCGACTACAGATTTCACAATGGCTGAGAAAGACACTTCTTCTCCCCGATCTCTAAGAGACCTTCCACTATTAACGACAAGTCGGCTTGCTAAGAATCTAAGCGGATGCTGGAGCAACCAACCCAAATCTTCTTCGAGTTCGACCAATCCTATCGATGCAAGAGAGTCAACAGCCTTTGTTTCGATCGCATCTATAATCCATGAACAAATTCCCTTGTCATCAAAAAGCTCTTCCTTCCCTTTCGTTCCTAAAAACTCAATCAAATCAGATTGATAACCCTCAACCTCCTTGCGCTGATCTTGATATTTCTCCATCAATGAATCGATCTCAGGAGCGAGTTTTTCAGAGTACAACTGAGCCAAGTTATCTTCTAAGAGAGACCAAGCTTTTTCATTTGAATCTTTTGTAAATGGCAATTCGGCTGAACCATCGGGGAACACCAAGTTCAATAAATGATTAACAATAGGTTCGCTCGCCTTTTTCAATACCTTTTCTCGTCGAGTCTCCAGTTTTTCTAATTTATCATCTCTTTCTCCGCTATCTCTGATTCTCTGAATTTTCAATCTTTTTTTCGCTATATTTTTCTCCGCCTCTGCGATACGATCTTTCGATTCTAGCAAAGGTTGTCTCAATCCTTCAGTCAAGGATTTTAAAATAGTCGAGAACGAGACTTCTTTTTGTTCTTTTTGGAGCGTTCGCCCGATATTAACGATGAGTTTACTTACCAAAAATGTCACGGGATGTTGTAGTAATTGGTCGACATCTTGCTTGAGCTCATCTTGGTTATTTTGTTTCACCACGCCTATAGCAGCGAGAGAATCAACAGCTTGAGCGCCTATCAAATCTGCGATCCAGGAACACATTCCTCCTTCTCCAAAGAGAGCAGTCTTTCCTTTTTCTCCTAAAAACTTGGACAAATCCGATTGATAATCTGCAACTCCTTTTTCCTGCTCCCGATACCTTGTAATCAACGAATCAACTTCAGGTGCAACTTTTTCCGAATATATTTCAGCCAATTTATCTGTTAATAAAGACCAAATCTTTTCATTGATATCCTCTGTGAATGGGAGTTCTGCCGATCCTTTAGGAAAAACAAGACTCAATAAATTGGTGATAACAGGTTTTCCCGCCTCTCTCAAGGCTTCTGCTTCCCCAATTTTTATTTTTCTTATTTGCCATTCATCTCCCAGCCCTTCAGCCCCTGCTATTTCTCTTTCTACATTTTGTTTGATCTCAGCAATACGATCTTTGGAATCTTGTAACGGCTGTTTCAACTCATCTTTTAAAAATTTGATAATGCTGGGGAAAGAACTTTCTTTTCCTTCATCTCTGAGAGATCTTCCGATATTTAGAACGATTCTACTAAAAAGAAATGTCAACGGCCCTTCGATCAGTTGATGAGCATCTTCTTTAGTTTCAGTTTGGTTACTTTGCTCGGTCACACTTATCGATGAAATGAGATCAACAGCTTCTGTTCCGATCAAATCTGTTATCCACGAACAAATCCCTTCTTTGCCAAAAAACGTTTCTTTTCCCTTTTCTCCTAAGAATTGTGATAGGTCAGATTGATCACTCTCAACTTTTTTTTGTTCTTCCTGATATTTTTTTATGAGAGGATCTACTTGATCAATAACAAAAAGTTGGATTTTTTCTTCAAGGAATGACCACACCTTATTCCGTAACCAGGAAGGCCTCAAAGGCAACTCATTTGCTCCCCCAGGTAATAGATAGAGTAGGACCTCTCTAACAATAGAATTTAACGCCTTACTCTTTCTATCGGGATCTTCTAATTCTTCACGATGTTTCGTTATTTCTTTTTTCAAAACAGAAGAAATCGACGCTATAATTGAGAAAGGTGAAACTTCATTTCCGTTTTTTCTGAGTTCAGTTCCGACATTACAGGCAACCTGACTAAATAGAAATTTTACAACTTTTTGTATAAATGAACTTTCTAACTCGACACTCTTTTTCCAGGCTCCTTCTGACATTAGATC
>JBAWZJ010000126.1:0-6352 GCA_037143085.1 Parachlamydiaceae bacterium
GTAAAAAAATTGTATGCTTTTTTGAAAGTTTTTAGAAAAAAAATCAGTAATTAGTCGCCCCTGAAAAAACCTCAAAAATATATCTAAAAGCTTGTTTTAAAGAAAAACTTACGCTATATTTCAGCAAGTAATCAACATTTTTAATTCAAAACCTTGCGATTTGAACATGAAATCTTATTCTCCATCGAGCTTTTAGTAGGGTTTTGATGGAGAAGTTTTACATCGCATATTTTTTTAATACCATAAAATTTTCATTTACAATGATTTAGAGAATTAACTTAACGCACATAACCAAAACCCCGGCCTGAGTTTACGGAATTTGTTTTGACAGATGATGTTAAAACCCGACTTACCCCCTAAATCCTGCAACAGTCCGTTTAGAATCATCGATCTGACACGTTTTGCGACTGACCAAAGACAGGCCTTTGGCGGCATCGCAAGCCGCGCCATCTCGATGATTCTAAATCGGACTGTTGCAGGATTTAGGGGGTAAGTCGGGTTTAAATTTTGATTTACAAAATGAACGTCGAATCAAAAAACATTACTCTTTCCCCGTTTTTCTACTTTATGGTACACTCCCCTCTTTTGTAGGAGATGATAAATGAGGATCTACGACGACAAACTTATCGTGGTAACAGGCGGTGCTGGATTCATTGGATCTGGAGTGGTTCGCCATCTAAATGAAAAAGGAATGAACAATATCGTCATTGTAGACAATCTCGGTCATTCCGAAAAATGGAAAAATCTCCCAAACAAAAAAATCATCGAGATCCTCGACAAGAGCCAACTCTTCCAATGGCTAGATGGCCGTCAAGATGAAATCGAAGCTTTCATCCATCTAGGAGCTTGCTCTAGTACCGTTGAAACAGATGCTAGTTATCTTCTCGAAAACAACTACCGCTATACCGTAAAACTAGCCGAATATGCCCTTCAACACGACAAACGATTTATCTATGCTTCATCAGCTGCAACATACGGTGATGGGTCCAAAGGATTCTCCGATAAAGAAGATCAAATCGACACATTAACACCTCTAAACATGTACGGTTTTTCGAAACAACTGTTTGACCAGTGGGCTAAGCGCACGGGTGTCTTGAAAAATATCGTAGGATTAAAATACTTCAATGTCTTCGGTCCAAACGAATATCACAAAGGCCGCATGGCTTCTGCAATTATGCACATCGTTCCAACAGCACGCAAAGAGGGTGTCATCCGCCTGTTTAAGTCTAGTGAACCAGACAAATTTACCGATGGTGATCAAAAAAGAGACTTCATCTATGTCAAGGACGTCGCCCGGATGACTTGCGCTTTCCTCGAAAATGATGCGATGGGAATCTACAATATTGGCAGCGGCATCGCCGGCACATGGAATCAACTGGCTAAAGCAGTGTTTAAAGCCCTCGGCATGCCGGCACACATCAAATACATCGATATGCCGCCGGATTTAATTGGAAAATATCAAAATTACACATGCGCTGACATGGAGAAAACAAGAGGTGTTTTGGGTGACATAGCTCATAGTACACCTCTTGAGGATGCTGTCATCGACTATATCACTAACTACCTTATTTCAGAAAAAACATGGTAAGACTCACAGGCTCTATTAGCAGATTAAATACAAAAAAAATTCTCGTCGTGGGTGATCTCATGCTTGACACCTACACAATAGGGAAAGTCAAGAGGATATCCCCGGAGGCTCCTGTCCCTGTTCTTCAAGTGATCAAGGAAGAGCGTCGTCCAGGAGGCGCGGGCAATGTGATCCTTAATCTCGTTTCACTGGGTGCAGAAGTACGTGTTATCGGCAGGGTTGGAAATGACTCTTCGGGCAATCTGTTAAAAACATCTCTAGAACAAGAAAATGTAGATGTCTGCGGACTTTTCATCCAATCAGATTTTTCCACCCCCATGAAAAACCGGGTAATCGCAGACAATCAACAAATTGTTCGTGTCGATTATGAACAAGTAACCCCTATTCCAGAGTTGCTAGAAGAGCAAATCATCCTTTCCTTACCACAACTGATGAAAGATATTTCAGCAATTGCCATCTCAGACTATGGAAAAGGGTTTCTTTCGCGCACATTGCTTAGTGCTGTCATAGATTACGCTAAAGATAAAAAAATACCTGTCATCACCGACCCCAAAGGAGTCGATTTTACCAAGTATCAGGGAACAACGATCATCAAACCTAATCTATCCGAAGCATATGCCGCAGCGGGACTGACTGCCGATGCAAGTCTAGACTTGGCTGCTCACAAGATATTGCAATTAGCCAATGCTGAAATGTTGATGATCACCAGGTCCGAAAACGGAATTTCCGTTTTTGAAAGAAGTGGAGAACGGCACGACTTTCCTGTAAAAGCACACGAAGTCAAAGACGTTACAGGTGCTGGCGATACTGTTCTGGCTATCTTAACATACGCAACAGCTAATGGACTCTGCATCAAAGAGATCTCCCAGCTGGCAAATGTTGCCGCAGGGATGGCTATTGAAAGATTGGGTTGCGCCCGTATTTCACTTTCGGACTTGGCTCGTCGTCTACTTGAAATAGACGTAGTCAACAAAGTATTCGATAAAGAACACCTACTCCCTTTGAAAGAAGCTCTCCGTGGGCGGGAATATACTTTATTAAGTTTAGCAGGAACAGAAGGGATGACGTCAGTTATCTTCTCAGCGATACATAATCTTACAAAAGATACCAATAAAGACCTTGTCATTTATCTACGTGATGTCAAACCGGAAGAAGAATTTGTTAACTTGTTAGCCTCAATCCAAGGTGTCAAATTTATTGTGATTCATAGCAAAGATCTCGCAGACATCTATGCTATTGCACCTCCTACGGAGATCTATGTTATTGAACATGGGAAGCTTTCAAATCAGTGGTGTCCCGCTTAAGACTTTTTAACAATCCTTAAAAAGCCGGAACAACAGCACCCTTGTACTTCTTAAGAATAAATTGCCGCATCTTCTCCGATGTCATAGACTTCTTTAACAACATAATATCCGAACGCTTTTCATCTCCAATTCTAATCACAATAATGTTGGCATAAGGAGAATCTTTCCCTTCAATGACTAGGGCATCTTCAAGCGGAGACAGATGAGCCTCTAAAGCGTAGTTTGTGTTAATAGCTGCCGCATCGACATCTTCCAAAGTGCGCGGAACCATTGCTGCATCAACCTCTATAAACTTCAGATGCTTTGGATTTTTTTTAATATCCAAAATAGTCGACTGTAAATTATTCGCATCATTCAACTCAATGAGTCCGTTACTCTGCATTAAACGCAAAGCGCGCGCTTCGTTTGTCGGATCATTCGGCAGAGCGACAATCGAATTTTCTTGAAGCTCAGAAAGAGATTTTATTTTTTTTGAATAAATTCCCATTGGTTCCACCTGGATCGTAGCAATACTTTCAATGGGATAGTGAAACTGCCTGATTTGCTCTTGAAGAAACGGATCATGTTGAAAGAAATTCGCATCAACTTCATGAGAGGCAAGCGCACGATTAGGAATATTATAATCATCCGAGACAATGATAATGAGGTTAACCCCTTGGGTTTTTAAGTCAGGTTTTACAAACTCTAGCATTTGAGCGTGCGGGACAGAACTAGCCGCTACTCTTAAACCTTGCTCCGACTCTGATGTGCACCCTGTTAGCAAAGCGCATGCCAGCGCTGCTAAGATAAAATTATTCATGAGAAAACACCCCTCGCTTTTTATAGAGATACCCGCTTAAGCTATTCCCTAACCATTGAACCGATTGTACCAAGAGAATTAATAAAGCGACAGTGTATAACATGATTGGCGTGTTGAACCTATGGTATCCATATTGGATTGCTACCTGTCCTAATCCCCCCCCACCAACTAAACCGGCCATCGCACTATAGCCAATGAGATTGATCACCGTCAAAGTGATAGCAGAGATAATCGAAGGTAACGCTTCAACCAATAAAACCTTCGTAATCACTTGCCATGTTGTCGACCCCATAACGAGCACAGCCTCAAGAATGTTTCTATCTATTTCTTTAAGGCTTGTTTCAATAAGACGTGCAACAAATGGCGCTGCAGCAAGAGTTAAAGGAACGATTGTTGCTGTCGTTCCGAGACTAGTCCCCACCAACCAGCGAGTAAAGGGAATCAAAGCAACCAGTAAGATAGCAAAAGGGAAAGAACGCCCCACATTAACGATTATTTCCAGTGTTTTATAAATAAAAATATTTTCTTTTAAATGCCCTTTGCTGGTTATCGTGAGTATCACTCCCAGCGGCAACCCTATGCAGAGAGAGAAAAAAGCTGAGATTGCAACCATATAAATGGTATTCCACAGCTGCAAGGGTAATAGATCCATTGCTAACCGTATATTTTCAGCATCCATTTTCAATCACCTCGACATATATTGATTTTCCAGAAACATAGTCCAAAGCTTGACTAATACCCGTTGGTGTCCCAATCAACTCTACAACCAATGTTCCTATCATATTTGTTTCCAAGCGATCGATCCACCCTGATAAAATATTCACATCCACATCGCACTTTCTGACTAGATCCGAAATAATCGGCTCTCCAGCCATTTTCCCCTTAAACGTCAATCTCACAATTTTCCTGTCAGGTGTTGACTTTTCTAGTAAGACCGGAGGAATGTCATGATTTGTGCGCTGTAAGAAGCTTTTAGTGATCTCATGTTGAGGGTCAGTGAAAATTTGAGATACCAATCCAGATTCTACAATTTCCCCCTTATCCATCACAGCAACCTTGTTACAGATCTGCTTAATGACATCCATTTCATGGGTTATTAAGATAATCGTCACACCGAACTGTTGATTAACCCCTTTCAACAAAAGTAAAATCTCTTTCATCGTCTTCGGATCAAGCGCAGATGTTGCCTCATCGCAGAGCAACACCTCTGGGCCATTGGCCAAAGCACGCGCAATCCCTACACGCTGCTTCTGCCCTCCACTAAGACGAGAAATGTACTCATTTTTTTTATCTGAAAGACCAACAAATCCAAGTAATTCATCAACACGTTTATTTTGTTTTTCTTTAGAGATACCTGCTATTTCCATAGGATAGCTGATATTTTCACCAGCAGTCCGCGAACTTAAAAGATTGAACTGTTGGAAAATCATCCCTATTTTTCTGCGAAATACACGCAAAACATCATCCTTCATCTTTGCGACATCAGCCCCATGAAAGAGAATCCTTCCTGATGAAGGAATAACCAGCCCCGCGAGAGCTCTAATTAATGTCGACTTTCCAGCGCCACTTAACCCAATAATTCCATAAATGTCGCCACTATCTACAGAAAGAGTAATATCTTGTAACGCATCCACGCTCCTTCCTGCTAAGACATAATTTTTTTTCACATTCTCGATTTGAATGATTTTCTTCATACGCAGTACCAACTGTTCGTTTTTCTGTTAATAAATTGTGCAGAACAGGAAAGATGATCCGGAAGGTGAGGTAGAGAACCATCCCCAATACAAAAAAAACTCGAACCGGAACCGCTCATTAAAACAGTCGAAAATCCGGATGCAAATAATTGATTTTTTAAAGAAGCTAATTCTGGCATCATCTCAAAAGCAGGTACTTCAAGGTCATTAAAATAGACAGGACGATGAGATAAAAAAGACCCTAAAGCCTCTTCTGGATTATTTTGAGGAAGCTTTAAAACATCTAGACGACCATATACTTTTGGCGTCGATAAACCTTGCGGCGGTTTAATGATCCAGAGATAGCTATGAGGTAAAGAAGAAATTGGACGGAGAATTTCACCACGTCCTGTACAGTATGCCGTCCCATGAGATAAAAAAAACGCAACATCAGAACCGAGCTCTGCTCCCCAAGAAACCAACTCAGCTTCAGTCGCTGGAGATCCACATAACGAGTTAAAAGCCCATAAAGTTGTCGCAGCATTACTGCTTCCCCCTCCAAGACCAGCCTCCATGGGAATTCTTTTTTCTAGGTAGGCAACCAAACCTTGGTTTATTCCCGTTTTCCGTCGAAACAAATCAGCCGCTTTAAGGATCAAGTTGGAATTATCAGTAGGCAAACGCTCATTTGTACAGGTCAATCCATCTTCTTCCCCAAGACGGAAATGGATTGTGTCAGACAAGTCGACTGTTTGCATTAAAGAGGCAAGATCGTGAAACCCATCCTGACGACGATGTAATACTCGAAGAAAGAGATTAATTTTTGCAGGAGAGGCCAGAGTTAACATAATATTGAATAAGCCTCTTGCATAATTTAGGTTCTGTCGATTTTTTTTGGTTCTTTTGAGTCGATTTTCGAATTCAAATTGCAGAGGCAATATCAACTTTCGTATATGGCCCCTGCAATTTGAATCGAAAATCGGCCAAA
>JBAWZJ010000127.1:0-6270 GCA_037143085.1 Parachlamydiaceae bacterium
GTCCATATTTGCTGTCATAATCATGGACTTGACCTTCTGTAAAGATTTCTCCCGGAGGGAACACTGTAATTTCATCATTCCCTAAAATAGAGAATTCGATTTCTCGCATATTTTCAAATCCATTTTCTACCACCAGTCGGTCATCAAAGCGGAAAGCAGCTTCAATAGCTTTATTTAAGCTTTCTTTCTTAGAAACTTTATGAACACCTATCGTGGAACCTAAGTGAACAGGTTTAACAAATAGCGGATATGTCAGGTCTTTGTTGATTTTTCTTATCAGCTCCTCTCCAACCGTTTTCCATTCATGGAGATTGAAGCTAACGAATTTAGCTGTTGGCAATCCGGCTTCTAAAATCAATCGCTTAGATAGAACCTTATCCATGCTAACGGCCGCAGAGCGATGATCACATCCCACATATGCCTTTCCTAGTATTTCAAAAAAACCTTGAATTGTGCCGTCTTCGCCACAGGTACCGTGTAACACAGGAAAAAGGATGTCGCATTCCATCAATCGCGTCAAAACTTCGGGAGAAAATTTCGTTAAAGCTTTCCCCTTGAGTTTTTCACGCGCATCAATACCATGCGACCACTCTCCTTGACGTGTAATCGAAAACTGTTCTACGTCATAATATCCTTGGCACATCGCATTTAAAATATTTGCGGAAGAAATCAGAGAAATATCATGTTCTACCGATGCACCTCCAAAAATTAGCCCCACCTTGATCTTTTTCGGGGGGGTTGAGGTAATCCTTTCAATAACTTCGCCGCTAACCCTTGTCACATCGCCGGCGCCTAGTGTTACGACAACATCATGAGGGCGGATAAAAAGACTCAATTTTTCAGCGATTTCTGTTCTGGAAACGTGTTGACAACGCCCCTTTAGATCATGATTAATCTCTTCCATGATTTGTTCATGTGAAACACCGGGTATCGGCTCTTCACGAGCGGCGTAAATTTCTGTAAGAAATAAGGCGTCGGCTTGCTCAAAAGCCCCTTGATATAATCCCATGCACTCTTTTGCCCTGGAATACCGGTGAGGCTGATATACAACAACGATCCGCCTCTCGCCGACAGCGCGCCGAATAGCCTCTAAAGTTGCTTTGAGTTCGGTTGGATGATGAGCATAATCATCGAGGAACAAAACGCCGTTGATATCGCCTTTCTTTTCACATCGTCTTAAGACTCCTTTAAAAGATCTCAAGCCAGCACGAATGGAATTCTCATCAATACCAAGGGAGAGAGCAAGACCGAAAATAGCCGCAGCATTTAATGCGTTGTGTCGTCCCGTGAGCGAGACTTCTATATTTTTGTAGATTTCACCATTGAAAGAGACATCAAAAAACACTGACCACTCTTTTTGGTGGAAATTGGAAAGACGAAGCGTGCATTGCTCTCCAAAGCCGTAGCTATTGCCTCGTAGATGCAGTGTAGTTAGAGTTTTGTCATCACCGCACCAAAACAAATGTTCTGGAGATTGAACTTGTTCCGCAAATGTTTTGAATGACGTTTGCAGAGCTTCTTCAGTTTTATAATAGTCCATATGGTCGGAGTCTATATTGGTGACGATGGCTCCAAAAGGATGATAGTTGACGAATGTTCCATCACTTTCACACGCTTCTGCGACAAAATATTTTCCTGTTCCCACTCCTGCATTCGACGTTAGTTGAGGGACAACCCCTCCGATTGCATATGAAGGAGAGTGCCCGCTATTTTCTAAAACCCATGTTAGAAGAGACGATGTTGTCGTCTTACCGTGTGTTCCAGCAACAGCAAGTCCTTGATAATTTTCCATTATTTTTTGCAATAGCTCTGAACGATGAAGCATCTGACACTGAAACTTTAGTGCTGCTTGATATTCTGGGTTATTTTTTTTAATATCTGTGCTGTAAACGACCGTTGTGTCTGGGTGAATATGATTAGCCGAATGGCCGATATAAATTTGCACTCCTGCGTGGGCAAGAGAGTCAGTAATCGCACTTGCTGAGATGTCACTACCGCTAATCTCGGTTTTCTGGGCAAGCATTAGCCTTGCCAATCCACTCATTCCTATTCCACCGATTCCGATAAAATGGCATTTTTTCATGATAATACCTTCCTTACTAGAGCCCCTAGATCTTGTGTTCTCACCCTCTTTTTGTAGTCTGCTATTGAAGAACGCATCTTAGAGAGGACAGCTCCGTCGTCATTAAAACATTCCAATAAATGACAAGCAAGAAGCCTTTCGTCAAAGGCGTCTTCCCTAATCATTTTCCCTCCGCCGGCAGTCTTGACCATAAATTCCGCGTTGAATTCTTGGTGGTTGTCGGCGGCGCGAGGATAAGGGACAAAAATCCCTGGAACTTCAAACTCGAACTGTTCCGCTATGGTTCCTGCACCGGCTCGACAAACTGCTAGGTCCGCCGCTTGCCAAGCAATGTCCATCCGATTTTCAAAAGCTTTAACACAAGCAACGATACCGGCTTCTGCATAAGCTTTTCGCAGATGATCAGCTGCAGCGACTTCACCGGCAACGTGGATGATCTGTAAAGACATTCTATCCGATAATAGTTTCAAAGCGCCAAAAACCTTATTGTTAATCGTCTGAGCCCCTTGGGAACCTCCAAAAGCTAATAATGTGGAAATATTCGGGCGGAGGCCAAAGTGATTTCGTGCTTGGTTGGAGTCAATCATCCCCCGTCGAAACCCTTGACGTAAAGGCATCCCAACCTCAGTGCAGTTGCCTTTAAGCAAGTCTATTGTTTTTGGGAAGTGAACTCCTACAGCCTCTGCCCAGGGGGCGAGAAGTCTATTCACCTTTCCTGGAACGCTATTAGCTTCATGCAGAATAATAGGGACAGACTCAAGTTTTGCTGCAATCAGCGGGGGAAACGAGTAGTAGCTGCCAAAGCCGACAGCGACATCGGGTTCGAAATCTCGGATAATCGCCCGACTTTGCCACACACCTTTTCCGATATTAAGGCATGATTTTAGTAACGCAATAGGAGATTTTTTTGTGAAAGCACCGCATGATACAGTACAAAAGTTAAAACTTTCGGGATCAAAATATCGATTTTGCGAGAGTCCCCCTCCAACAAAGAGAACTTCTCCATTAGGATGCTCACACATAAACTGTTGAGCTAGGGCTACTGCCGGGTAAATATGGCCTCCAGTACCGCCTGTTGCTATTAAGATTTTTTTAGGCATACAACACTCCCCGTTCCCTTTGCCACGCTAAACAACAAAGAGAGCCCTGCAATATTGGCCATCAGCGAACTCCCCCCTTGACTAAACAGTGGTAGATTCAATCCGGTACTTGGAAGCAATCCGGAAACAACCCCTAAATTTAAAAAAGCCTGTAATGAAATTAAAAAAGCGGCGCAAGAGGCAAGATAATACCCTCCCCTATCGCCACACTGGAAGGCAATATAAAATCCTATGCTCGCGAGAATTAAATATAGAGTGATCAAGGCCATCATTCCTACAAATCCGAACTCTTCAGCATAAATAGCTGCTATATAATCATTCTGAGCTTCGGGTAAGTAACTTAACTTTTGCAAACCATTGCCAGGACCCTTACCCAATAGCCGCCCCGAACCTGCCGCTATTTTAGCCTGGTATGGTTGGTGCCCTCTCCCTTTTAAGTCGAGTTCAGGATGCATATAAACCTTAAGTCGTGCCGAAACATAATTGAGCTGAGAGGCGAAAGTCCCAACAACAAGAACGAATGCTAACAGCGGCCATGCCCAGTATTTGAAGTGGATGCGTGCGACAAAAAATAAAGCAACAAGCGTCATGCCGATGACCGCTGTTGTACCGTTGTTTGGCTCTACCATGATGAGAACCATGGGAACAGACACAATGCCAACCAGTTTTATGAAGTCGCGAAAGGAAAAAAAGTCTCGGTCGAATGTTAAGAAGCGGTTGATGAAATAGGCTGGCACCAGGTATTTGACAAACTCGGAAGGTTGAAATGAAAAACCCGCCAGATTTAGCCAGCGGCGCGATCCATTGACTTCACGTCCGATGCCCGGAATCAGTGTTAAGACAAGGAGAAAGGTAAAGATGGCTAAGAGCGGGCCGCTGTATAAGATAACATTGCGATAACCAGTTTTTACGATGGTGTAAGCCAGGGCAAATCCTCCAAGAGCGTAAAAAACCTGCTTAACAAGCGCTTGATGAGTATTCTTATCTAACTCAAGATCAATGATTTCAGCAGATGTTGTACTAAAAATCATGATCAAACCAAGAGCGAAAATTAGCGATGCTATGAGAAAAAGAAGGATGCGCGGCGATCCCATTATTTCACACGGATTTTATCGCCAATTTTCATATTGCGGGCGCGCTCTTCATCCAGATTATTCATTTTGAGAAGATCTTCAAATCTCACATTAAACTGTTTAGCGATCTTCCATGGATTGTCTCCCTTTTTCACAACGTAGTATTGTGCTCCGGAAGAAGAATTCGTCGTTGAAGCTGTTACCTGCTTCGGTTGGCCTGTTGTGCCCGCATCAGCGACTACTTTCTTTGTTGTGGAAACAGGAACGCGAAGGACCTGTCCGACCGATAGTTTTGTTGATGAGAGGTTGTTTGCTTTCTTTATAGCATCGACAGTCGTTCCATTGCTTCGGGCGATAACTTCTAAGGCATCCCCACGTTTTACAGTGACGTCAACGTAACGAGTTCCATCGGCCAGCTCGCTTTGAGTTGGAATCGGCGGGTGACTGGATACAGGAGCCGGTTGAATTGTGATAGGAGCTTCAGCTTGTATTGAAACATAACCGTCTTCATCGATAACAAGAGTTTGTGCATTATCTTCTTGGGCCAAGTCTTTAAGGAAAGTATCCACTTCATCATTGACATGATCTACAGGAAGCGAAGGAGGCACATTATTTTTTGCTATGGCAACGATTTCCCTATTTTCAACAATTGTTGACGCGATTTCAGGACGATCAACAATAGGTTCTTCATCTGTATTTATTGCTAGCATAAAAAGCAGGGCTAAAAGACCTGCATTGACCAATAATGCTATAATGATTGTATCTCGTCGACTCATATTTACCTCATTTAAAACTCATTCACAATCCGCTGAAACTCATTCCCTCGATGGGCATAATCTTTAAACATATCAAAACTGGAACAACCGGGAGACAACAGTACGGTATCTCCATAGCATCCCTTCTTCGCTGCATGGGAGACAGCATCTTCCAAGGTATCGAACAGATCGACCGGAACATGTTTTTCCAGATCATTTTTTATTTTCTGTTTTGACTGACCTATCGCGCAAATAGCCTTTACCTTACCGTTAAAAGCTTTTGCCCAGGATGTGTACGGAAACCCCTTATCAACACCCCCGGCGATCAGGACAATATTTCCCTCTATCGATTCAACAGCACGGACTACAGCATCGATATTTGTCCCCTTACTGTCATCAACATAACGGATCCCATCGACTATCCGAATGAATTCTATGCGATGTGCGGGTTTTTTGAAAGAAGACAATCCCTCAAGAAATTGTTGTTGAGAAATTCCGACCTGACTGCACAGGGCATAAGATGCCATCATATTTTCGATATCGTGGGAGCGCGGCCCTTTATTGAGGAAAGAACCGATAGCAGAATTGTATCCGTATGTTTCTACAAGTTTGTTTCCAAAAAGAGGACGGAATTCTTGAAAACATCGCTCTTCAACAAACAATTTCCCTGTTAGTTTCAGACAATCCCCTAATTTAATTTTTGCAGCAGCGTATTCATCCATTGATGCGTAGCGATCGAGGTGGTCGGGAGTGATATTGAGAATGACTCCTGCATCGACAAAACGACACTTTAGCGTTTCGAGTTGAAATGAACTTAATTCGATGACTAAGACATCGACATCTTCCATTCCTGCCGTTAGCGGAGTTCCGATGTTTCCCAATGCTTTAGCTTTGATACCTGCTTTTTGAAGGACATGTTCGGTCATCAGCGTGACTGTTGTTTTTCCATTTGTACCAGTAATAGCCAAGCAAGGACATTTGATTTCGCGGCATGCCAGCTCAACCTCTCCGATCACCTCTATTCCAAGATCGATGGCTCGTTGGTAGCATGGATGCGTTGTTGGGACGCCTGGAGAGACAACAATCTGATCGAAACGAGAGACATCGGAAGCAATAGCTTCCGATTCTAAGAGCATGCCATCTCTGCATAAAGCTTTGACTTCCTCGTTTGTTTCGATCAATCGGTCGTTTTGGTCTGTTCCGACAACACGCGTTCCACGCTTAAGCAAAAATCGTGCTGCAGACCTCCCACTCACGCC
>JBAWZJ010000128.1:0-6267 GCA_037143085.1 Parachlamydiaceae bacterium
AGAGCTTTCGCTTCAGCCCAAATGTCGCTCGGTTTGCGTAAGGTGAGTTAATAATGACTAATTTCTGATATTCGATCCACGTGGGATTCACGCAGCTAAAAACGCTAAATTTTCAATCACGTTCGGTATAAATCCTGCAGCAGTCCGGTTTCAATGTTGGACAAAAAAAAAGAATTCTCGTATAACCTCGCATTTACACCAAACGTGATTCAGCGTTTGGCGTTTCTACCTTAGTGAGAACCCTGCCGATTAAAGATCGGAAATTAGTCAGTATCGATCAATACGAACTAATTTCCAACTTTTGATTCGTGGGGTTTTCGAGCTAGAACTGCCTAATTTTGGATCATATGCAGTATATGCTGCTTCAAAAAAATGACAACAGGGGAAACCTTCATGCATCCATCGCTGACTCTAGCTCGCATATTGTTTTTAACGTTATGCACTCTTTTATCTACCTTAATTACTTCGGCAGAGAAAACCTTTCAAATAACTCCCCTACCACTTCTTTTTGGTGCTCTTACAGGTTTAATCTTTGGAGGCCTTGTGATTGGATTAGGAACAGTATTCAAGCGGTTTGACCTTCGTTCCTTTAACACTGCAACTATTGGTCTTTTTTTTGGATATCTGTTAGGCGAGGCCTTAATTTCTATATTTCAAGCCGCCATCAGCGACAACACTCAGCTTGCTTCCCCTTCGGTTTTATTAATTATTCGTTCAGCAATTCTTCTCTCAAGCTGCTACCTCGGCATGTTCATGACTTTGAACGCCTCGAATGAATTGTACCTCAGCATCCCTTTCATCAAATTCAAATCTGTACCTCCTCAAAAGAAAAAAGATCTCCTCATTGATTTATCAGCATTATCTGATCCCCGACTGATTGACCTGGCAACCACCGGACTCGTTGACCAACGTCTTGTTATCCCGAATTTCATGATCAAAGAGTTATATGACCAACTTGAATCAAGCGATGAAATGATACGTTCAAAGGCTCGACGCAGCCTGGACACTGTAAAAAAACTCGAAGGTATACCTGAGTTAGAGTTGAATCTTGCTGCAACAAATAATCCAGACACAAAGGATCCTAACTCAAAGATCTCACGTGTCGCACGTCAACTTGAAGCTAACGTTCTCACTGCAGACCCTTCCCGAAATCTTCCTCCTAACCTTGATGGTGTACGTTATATCAATCTGAACGGACTGTCATCAGCTCTTAAACCTTTATCCCAAACGGGCGAAATCCTTAACATTAAAATTCAACGTTATGGAAAAGAGCCTCGCCAAGGGGTTGGTTACTTGGACGATGGCACTATGGTTGTCGTCAATGGTGCAGCGGAATTCATTGGTGCTACAATTCGCGTTCAAGTCCTATCTGTCAAACACACAACATCGGGCAGGATGATCTTCTGCAATACCTTAGAAAATGAAAGTGATATGGATCCTTCTTTAGCAACATCTGCATCGTCAGCATCCAACTATTTTGCTGTATGATCGAGGGAATAGGCACCGACATTATCGAGATAGAGCGTATTGAGCAGTCAATCCTTCGTTATGGACAGCGATTCCTCGACCGGGTTTTTACCCTAAAAGAACAGGCTTATTGCACTCGACATCGCGACGCACAGTCTCATTTTGCCGGCCGCTTTGCAGCAAAAGAAGCGATCGTTAAAGCTATCGGCTCAGGTTTTGGGGAGTCGATCAGTTGGCTTGACATTGAAATAGTCAACGATGTGAGAGGCAAACCTACCGTTATCCTTTCTCCCGCTTTGGGAAATTTAGTCGGACCTACTCACATTGATATCTCTATCAGCCACTGCAGAGAATACGCTGTTGCTTTTGCGGTTAGAACTCCAGTCTAAAAAGGGTAGACCAGCTTCAAAGTGATGAGATTAACGTTTTCCGGAGAATTTTGAGCGTATACGCGGTAGCCGTATCCCCCACTAACAACAACTCCATAATCAAACTGGTAAAAATAACGAAAGCCCAGATCAATCGCCTGGTATTGAACTGATCCATACCCATGAAAATGGTAAGGATTCAGCTTATTTTGTCCAAATCCCCAGATACTTTCAGTAAAGATTTCTAACCGATGTCTGTTCCACCAATTATGTTCCCACGAAAAATTAGCGCGCAACCAGGGAGATCCTACATCGGCTATCCCGACGCCGCAAACACCCCATATGCGCGATGTCCAGAACTGCATACAAGACCACTCTTTTCCTATTGATGCATGCGCCTCTGCTGCGACGCCACCATGGTCGAAAGCGGCGATATTACGGCGCACAGCAGGAAATATTGTTGAAAATGTAACACCTGTAGACAATGAAATCGGATCGCCCACGATATCGTTAAACCATCGATAGCGTCCTGTCAGACGGATAGCATCCATTCCAAATGATTGTTGCTTCGTTTCGGCTGCAATAACCTCAAGTTCCGCTGCAATGCTTTCCCAAACAGCAAGAGATGCGCTGAGATCAAGAAATGTGTCAAACTCCTGTAACTTTTTCGAGCCACATTGGGTATTGACATGCGAAAATGCCTGCATGAGACAATCTGCCCCCAAATCAACCTCGAGCACAGGGCCGTACCATGGCCTATAGTCTGTTGCATGCAACGTTAAGCCTGCAAACAAACATAATATAGCAGTAAGCCCTTTAAAAACGGTGGTTTCTAGCCCAATGCATCGCATCAAACGGTAAATCCTTTTGCTGAGAGTTCTCGTTCACATTCGATTGCTGCCATACACCCCGAGCCTGCTGCCGTAATGGCCTGTCTCCATACATGATCTTGGACATCCCCTGCAGCATAAACGAAAGGAACACTTGTTTGAGATGTCCCAGGAATGACCTTGATATAGCCGTTATCATGCAGTTCCACTTGATTTTTCAAAAACGCAGTATTTGGGGTATGCCCGACGGCAAAGAAGACACCTCCAGCATCGCGGACTTCCTCAACCCCTGTTTTGACATTTTTTATTGAAACATGGCGGACAACATCATCGCCTGAGATTTTTGTGATCACACTATCCCATAACACTTCAATTTTTGGATGAGAAATAGCTCGTTCTTGCATGATTTTAGAAGCTCGCAACTTATCACGTCTGTGAACAAGATACACTTTGCTTCCGAATTTCGTCAAAAACGTAGCTTCTTCTACAGCCGAGTCCCCCCCTCCAATAACATATAAATCTTTATTTCGGAAAATAGGCATAGCACCATCACAGACTGCACAAGCTGTTACACCGCGCTGCCAAAATTCTCCATCGCCGCCACCAGGAATATCCAATCGATTTGCTGTAGCTCCCGTAGCGATGATAATGGATAATGCTTCATACGAATGATTTTTCCCCCGAACAATGAATGGATGTTTAGATAAATCAACATCAATAACATCCTCTTGAAGCATTGTTGTCCCAAACTTAATCGCCTGCTTGCGGAAATTGAGCATTAGGTCCGGACCTGTGATTCCTTCTGGAAATCCTGGATAATTTTCCACCTCTGTCGTCGTCATCAGCTGACCTCCTGCGGGACCGCTGAAAAACCCTTCGAACATAACGGGTGCGAGGTTTGCCCGTGCAGCATAGATAGCTGCTGTATACCCGGCAGGACCGGAACCTATGATCACAACTTTTGCTTTTTCCATTGAAATCTCCCCAAACATTTTAAGAATTTTGATAGTACAACACTTTGGGTGAATAAAAAAAGGGAAAATCTATGAAGCAGTTATTTCCTTGACAACTCAAGAGAAATCTTTCATATTTTATACCGAATGTGACTCAAAAGTTGTTGTTTCTAGCTGCGCGAAAATTTCCACGGATCGAAGATCGCAAGTTGGTCAGTATTAATCAATACGAACCAACTTGCGGTCTTCGATCCCCGGGGGTTTTGGCGCGCTAGAAATGCCAATTTTTGAATCACGTTCTGTATATACTACTTCTTGTTGAAAGTTGGATTTTGAGCTATGAGCAGTATGTACTGGTTCCAGTTGAAGGTTGGTGTATGCTGAACGTTCATTATAAATTAGAGCAAATATGTCATATTTAATTCCTTTCATTATTTATTGCGGTATTTTACTTGTTATCGGACTCATTTCCCATGGAAAGCAGAAGACATCTGCGGACTTCATTGTCGGAAACAGATCGCTAAACTTCTGGGTGACGGCTCTGTCGGCACACGCCAGTGACATGAGCTCTTGGTTGTTCATGGCGTTTCCCGCTGCGATATTTATTGGAGGACTTTCTCAAGCTTGGATAGCTTTCGGACTGATGTTAGGAATGCTACTTAACTGGCAGTTCGTTGCCAAAAAATTACGAACCTCTACTGAAAAATACGACAGCTACACTCTATCCACATTTTTTGAAAAACGCTTTCAAGACAAAAGCAATATTCTCCGCCTTATCACCGCTGCAATGGCTGTATTTTTTCTTACTTGTTATGTTGCTGCTGGACTTATTGCGATGGGGAGGATCTTTGAATCCATATTCGGCATAGAATTCGCCATAGGCCTAACGATATCAACCGTCGTCATCCTTATTTACACCTTTATCGGAGGTTTTGTTGCCATTGCATGGACCGATCTTTTTCAAGCCCTATTTTTACTATGCATGATTATTTTTGTTCCCGTTGTCGCTTTTTTCCAGTTAGAAAATGGTTTTGACTCCATTTGGACGGCTGCCGATGCAAGAGGTTTGTCCCTCGCATTCATTCCGGATGTTTCGTTTACCTCGATTATAGCAATCGTTTTTCTTGCCTTTGAGTGGGGGTTGGGATATTTTGGCCAACCGCACATCGTCACAAAATTTATGGGGATTAATGACGCAGAAAACATGAACAAATCGAAATATATAGGGATGACATGGCAGTTTCTAGCCTTAACGGCTGCCGGTTTTGTTGGGTTAGTGGGAATTGGTTTCTTTGGTGGAACCTTGGAAAAACCTGAAGAAGTTTTCGTCGAAATGGTAAAGATTTTATTCCATCCTCTTGCTGCCGGATTTATTCTTTGCGGCGTTCTTGCAGCAAGTGTATCGACAATGGACTCTCAAATTTTAGTTAGTGCTTCAGTCATTAGCGAAGATTTGTATAAGAAAATACTTCGCCCTCAGGCTTCGTCAAAAGAATTATTGACTGTTTCTCGCCTTGGCGTCGCTTTCATTGCGCTCCTTTCGCTCTATTTTGCGTTAAATAGAAACACTACTATTCAAGAAGCTGTTCTTTATGCTTGGTCTGGACTTGGCTCTGCATTCGGTCCGCTTGTTTTAATGGCATTGTATTCGAAAAACACAAATAACTACGGAGCAATTGCCGGGGTATTGGTTGGGGGTATTGTTGCTGGATTGTGGGGAAGTGTGAATCACCTATTCACATCGTTTGTCGTTCCTGCAATGATTCCAGGATTCTTCCTTAGCCTTCTGAGCATCTATGTCGTTTCTGCGATCACTATACGGTTTAAAGACCGGACTCATAATCTTGGCGGATAATCTCAAGGGCGACTTCGGGATCGTGCATGTCAAGATCAAGCCATCGGAATAAAGGTTCTTTGCGAAACCATGTAAACTGTCTCTTGGCGTAATTTCTTGATGCTTGTTTGAAGGACTCAACAAAATGGCGATAATCCTCTTTTGTTTGCTTTGAGTCGAGATATTCGAGAGCTTGCCTATATCCTATAGCTTGCGCAGCTGATGTGTTTTGACGAAGTCCTAACAGATCTAAGCGAGCGACCTCTTCCAAAAGTCCGTTGGCAATCATTCTGTCGCATCGTTCTTCAATCCGGTGATAGAGGCGTTCACGAGGGCGGTGTAAAAACCAGCAACGAAAATCGTAGTTTTGTGGCTTGCGTCTCCCTTTCCACGAAAGTTTGCTGACTTTCTTTCCTGTGAGCGTTACAATTTCCAGTCCTCGAACAATTTTCTGTTTATCATTTTTCGTGAGGGTTCCTGCATACTGCGGGTCTAACTCCTTAAGTCGCTCGTACAATGCTTCACAGCCAAGTCGATCACACTCCTCTTCCAAAGCTTTCCTCAATTCTAGAACTGAAGGGGGACCGCTTGGGGGACCATAAAGTAAAGAGCGTAGATAGAACCCTGAGCCGCCAACGATCATGGGAATATTGTCTCTTCCATGGATCACATGGCAACAGTGGCGTGCTTCGTAATAGAAATCGACGACATTGAATGTGTCGGTGACATCTCTGATGTCAATCAGATGATGACAGATTTGTTCTCTATCCTCTTTTGTCGGTTTTGCTGTTCCTATGTCCATTCCACGATATACC
>JBAWZJ010000129.1:0-6256 GCA_037143085.1 Parachlamydiaceae bacterium
GCTACACCACAGCTAAATTATCCGCAAAACAATTTTTGAAAGACGTTCGGTATAAATTCAGATATCTACTGAAATTAATTGGTTTCGATTTGTGAAAAAATAAAATGGATTAAAATGTATAATAAAACCGATTATTAAAACAATAGAGACTTTATGGGAAATAAGAAATCAATCGGGTAAAATTTATCGCAACGGTATAAAGGAACTTCCTCATGTTGATGTCTATTATAATCAGCCAATGGGAGTCGACAAAATAAGATTGCCTTTAGGAAATAATTTATATGAATAAATGCTTAACTTTTGAATGGGATCCAAAAAAAGAACTGCTTGAAATTCATGGAAATAAGGAGGGACTAGAAAATTTACGGAATATTTTAGATCAATTAATCAATTCTCCTGGTTCTGATCATAGTCATCTTCTTGCAAAGGCTTGGGGAGGAAACGAATTAGCCGACGAAAAGCAAAGCATAGAAAACACTTTGATTAATCAAGTTAAAATTTTTAAATGGGCTAATAGCGAATGATCAATCCTTTGGTTTTGATTTTGGACAACCGGGACGAGGCATCCGCACATCAGCCCCAAATGCAACGGTGCCAAGCAATGGGTTGGACTCCTTTGGAAAAATATCCACTATGACTTACGACCTCATGGGACAAGTCACAGTTCGAGGTAAGGATAGATTGGTTTGGGATGTATGGGGAAGGCTTGTTGAAGTTTCCAATGAAACCTATACATGGACAGCATCGTACGATGCTTTTGGCAGGCGCCTTCAGACATCTTATACATCATTAATAAAAGGATACCTCTGGAATTCTAAAGGGAAATCAACGATCACAACATCGCTTTACGATCCTGAAGAGGAGTTTTTAGAGATAGGGGTCATTTCAGCTGGAAAAACCTTTTGGAAGCTTTACGGTAATTCCTCATGCGATGCCATTGTCGACAATAAAGGCAAGACATCGATATTGACCCATGATATTAAGGACAATCTTATCAACGTCATTTCTTCTGAAGACGTCCAATGGGCAAGCTACTATCCTTCACCGTATGGTCCACTCGATCCAGGGTCAGTAGAATTTACTCCGGACTCACTCACTTGGCAAAGCAAGCGTTCCGATCCAACCGGCCTTATCTGGATGGGAGCTCGTTACTACGATCCTCGTGAAGGCTGCTTCCTTAGTCCCGATCCAATCAGTTATCCCGTCTGCTTAGATCTCTATACTTATGCCAATGGCGATCCTATCAACAACTTTGACCCAGATGGACGTTATGCTTCGCCTATTCTAAAAGATATTGGAACGACAGTAGCAGATGTATTTTTCAGCAATCGATTTCAAGGTAGCATGCGTGCTATGGGAGGGCTTACAGAAGCTATTGCTGGAGGTTCTTTTGCACTTGCCTCCTTGGAGACAGGTATAGGTGCAGTAGCAGGGTTTGCTGTGATGGCGCATGGTTTGGATAATTTTCAAGCTGGTTTTCATCAAGTATGGAATAATGTATCAAGAGATCCTGCGACGGTTCAGCTTTTACAAAAAGCCGGTATGTCGCATAATGCGTCACACATGACCAATGACGTTGGAATGATGCTTGCTACTATGGGTGCTGTTGCTGGTGTTCGTGTTGCCTCTAAAGGGGTTCCTCATTTTAGACTACCAAGCAAAGGTTATAGCGGTATTACTAATGAGAGGGTGGTTCTTAATTTTACTGACACTGCTGGTAAACATATGTATGAATCAGGAAGGAAAATCCCAATTCATATTTTAAATAAAATAATTAAATCACCAATGGCTGTTGTGAAGGATCCTCAAGCTACTTCAAATGCAATGATGCATTATTCACAGGTGTGGAAAAATGGAAAGTTATATAATGCAGAAGTACTTTATGACAAAACTACTAATATGATATCTCATTTCCAATATACTCAAAAACCAATAGGACCTCTAAAGTATGTTCGCAAATAGTATGTATAAAAAAGCAGATAAACGAAGAATATACGAACTCATAGATATGTACTTGTCTGGAAAAATTAATGAATCAACTTTTTGTTATGAGTTTTATTGTTCATATGATTTAGAAATAGATTATGACACTTTACTGAAAGATGAATACAAAGCGTTTTATGAATTATCGGAAATTACAAGTAGATTTTCTGAATTCGAAAAAGATATCGAAACATATCCTGGTGTTTATAGAACAAAAGAGGAATTAAAACAAAAAACAATAGAAACAAAAGCGAAGTTGAAAGAATATTTTGAAAAACATATTAAATCTCTCTTATAAATTTCTTCGCTTCATCATTAACAAAAGGGTATCTCTGAAATTCTAAAGACAATCAACGATATACAATCAATACGACCTGTTGGGACATGTGACCCATACAACAAAGTCTGGAATGACCACAACATTTGCGTATGAAGCCGGCGGCCTCATTGCTTCTACCACAACCCAAGTGGAGCCACAGCTTCACGTTGCTATACGAGCAATGGACTTCTTAAGTCGGAATATTATGCAGATGGCACAGAATTCTCTCTCATCTACGACTTTTTTGGACGTCCCATCCAAGCAACAAAAAATAATATGACGACTCACATCAATTACGATGACATCGCACGAGAACAAGTCACTTCGTGTGGAACAATAACCGAGATTCAGCGGTTCGATGCCCATGGCAACCTGATCTCTCATACCGATGGAGCTGGCTACACCACCATAAAAACGTATGATGCGCTCAATCGTTTAAAAACAGAAACGACGCCTTCCGGGGATATCACTACCTGGAGTTATGCCAGCGATACAGTGACCTGTACGCCTCCTAGCGGCGAAAAAAGCATTCAACGGTATGAAGCAGGCGCCCTTGTCGAAAGTTGCACTCTAGCTCAAGATGGCACTCTCGTTTCTCAGACATGCAACACTCTCCATTTGGAGCAAAGTATGACTGAAGAAACTCATGGAGACGTCATCACAACAACCTGGAATAATACCAAGGGATTGCCTGTCCGGATCCAGCAAGGCAATCAGACGACAACACACATTTATGATCCGGCAGGCAATTGCATCGCGACAACAGATCCTGAAGGCTATAACACTTACAGAAAATTTGATGAGTTGGGACGTCTTGAGCAGAAGCCCCTTCCCGATGGAGCCGTCATCAGTTACGAATATGATGCTGATTCGAACCTCATCGTTTGTCATATGCCAGGAGATCTCTCGTGGAAAGCCACCTATGACTTGATGGGATGCAAAACCTCTGAATGGTTAGAAGCAGATTCTCAGATCTCACAGCAGTGGAAATATAGTTACATCAATGGACAACTCTCTCAATCGATCGACCCGATGAGTCGCATCCACACTTACACATACGATGATCATTCCCGTCTCATCGAAGAAAGCGTTGATAAAGAAAAGCGCTCGTACACCTATGATGAACGAGGACTCATTACATCAGCGAAAGAGAATAATTCCACTGTAGAGCGTGAATATGACGCATCAGGACGCATCATTGGGGAAAGAATCATCCTCAATGGTAAACTCATCCAACAGACACAGCAAAGCTGGACCCCTTCTAGTCGAACTCTACAGATTGGAGACCATCAACGCGACTTTTTGTACGAGGCTGGACGCCTGAAAAGCCTCTCCTCCAACGGGATGAACCTTTCCTATGAATATAATATCAATGGATCTCTTACCAAAAAGACTACTCCCTTCAGCATTGTCGACCTGTATTATAATAATTCAGGATTACCTGAAGTGATCCATACGCAACTGTTAAATCACTCTTATGAAGAAACAGTGCATTGGACCACATCAGGCAAGTTTGCATCTAATTAAGCCGCTTATTAGGATTACACCAACACGTTCTAAACATACTCTTCACGAGGTTTTTTAAAGACAGCGAATGATCAATCCTTGCTATTCAGTCTTTCCACGTCCACTTAACAATTTTAAATTCGGAGAAGCCTGTGATTTTATGAACCTCAGCTCCGTTTATCGGAGGTACAAGATCAAATTTATTTTCTTCAGCATAACTCTCAGCTTCCTTCCAAGCCTTTGATATAGCATTCTGACATCTTTTATTAGTGCCACCAGCATCCCATAACTGTCCTGCACCTATCAGTTGATCATTATGTGCTATTCGGGTTGCTAAAAAGCCGCCACGAACAGGCATAATGGTAACAGTATCAGCACATGCAGGAACAAAACAAAGTTTCCAGATATGAGCAATTTCTACTGCAATAGCTTCTGCCTCATCTACAGTTGCATGAGGTCCGTTAATTTCATCTGTAACGATCGACTTGTCCCCCTTGCCAAAAGTTTTTTGTACAACATTCCACGAGTCTGTCCCATCCTCAAACAACCCTACTGGAATATCTGTGACAGGACGAACGGTAATATAAGAAATATACATCTATGAACAACCTCCTAAATAGAATTCGAAAGCACATCTACGGTGCACCATTGTGTGTGAATTATCTGATTTGGCTGTGTCAAAGCCCTGAGGTTCGAGCGCCGAAAATGGGATTGTATTGTCTCATGCTAACCCATTTTCAACGTTCGAACCGCGGGAGCTTTCACGCTAGCCAAATCAGACAATTTAAATGCAATGATACTCTAGCGAAATGCTAGATAAAAATCTAGTTGGAGTTTACGAGAGCTATTCTTGCTGCTTTCTAAAATTTATAATTCTCCAAGCACCCCTGTATATAATCCTGAGAAGGTATATCGTATACGGTCCGGAGTCAGTAGCCTCTCCTGCCGCTTAGACTTTTCATAAAGGACTTGGGTTTTCTAAAAGAGATGCCAACTTTAAGATTATCCTAAAAACTGCCGTTTTTAGGATAATCTTTGGAGGATTTCGGTGCATTTGGCTAAATCGGATCCAAGTTGATCGAAAAAGATACGATCAATACTTTCAACTAGCGGGATTGCTTGCTCAACAAGCACTGCTCCCTGTTTCGTTAAATGAGGGAACTTAGATCGTTCATCGCCTCTTCGTTTTTGTCGCTCGATCAATCCTTTTTTTTCTAAAGTACGCAATACTTGCGAGGTCATTGTAATATCAAGACTACAATGTCGAGCAAGGTCGGCTTGGGTAACTTCTGATTGATTGCGTGTTAACCATCCAATACTCGCTAAGAGGACAAATTGAGGATGAGTGAGATCAAGTGTAGCCAGTGCTCCTTCAATTTGGCGACGCCACCTCGTGCTGACTTGCCATAAAAGGAATCCTGGGCTTTTCTCAGGTCCTTCAAATTGGCTGATTTTCTTCCAAGGAACTTCTTTCATGACGACTGCTTCGTACGGGTATGCTTTTCTGCTTTTTCAATCATAGCTTTCATTTCTTGTGGAAGATTCTTTTTCATTGTACGGCCAATAAGAAATGCAAATACAAAAGCAAGGGGGCCATTCATTTCAATCTGATGGGTCACTAGAGTTTTGCCATTGGATTCATTCATAAAATGGGAGACGATGATCCGCGCAAGGGGGAGCTTAGATTCATCAACAAACATTTTCATCGGCTCGACAGCTGTGAGTGTGGTGTGAACAAGTGGTCCTCCTTTAGGTTTTAGGGTGCCTTTTGCCCCTTCTCTGAAGGGACCATCGATGGTGCTAAATTCGATCCCGTGATCCCATGTATTCCAATTGCTTACGTCTTGCCAAATATCCCAAATCGCTTTTGGAGAGGCTGTCGTTTCTACAGTGTGTTTAATGATTAACATAAAATTTTCCTCTGTACGTGAATGTGTGTATGCATATTATATGTATGCATATGATTAATATCAACAGGAGTTTTCATGTTTTTATGGGTTGTCGATTTTAATCTACTCGAGAAAACCTGTCCTTGTTATATTTTGCAAGAGTAGGTAAGGTATACCGAAATGTGATTCAAAATTTGGCATTTCTAGCGCGGAAAAACTCCAGGGATCGACCATTGCAAGTTGGTTCGTATTGATTAATACTGACCAACTTGCGATGGTCGATCCGCGGGGATTTTCGCGCAACTAAAAATGCTAAATTTTGAATCACGTTCGGCATATCTCGAACGTGATATTTTAGGATCCTATTTATGGCAAAAAAAGCTGCAAAAAAAACCGCTGTTCCAAAAAAGAAGGAAGATACAACGGAAGTGAGAGGTTTTCTCATTTTCGGGTGTGCCTTGATTATCCTTTTAAGTCTTTGGAGTTTTTCACTTCACGGCAATCAGTCCAAAAATTGGATCGGCGCGACAGTATTCGTTATAGGCTGGAGCCTCACAGC
>JBAWZJ010000130.1:0-6218 GCA_037143085.1 Parachlamydiaceae bacterium
AAAGCCTTTGCAAAATGAAACTCGCATCAGTTACCGCAACGGATGTAGCCCTTTTTGGGATTTTCATTTTGGTGACTGTTCTTGTCTTTTTTTCACTATTTCTCTATGGAATCTGGCTGAGTCGTCGTCCGAACAGCCAGAGCCCTTACAGTAAGCTTCCGCTTAGATTTGCTTCAGAGCTGTCTTATTATTCGTCCGAAACAGTTCTTCGATTTCTTTACAACAAGCATGAATACGATAATAGGATCTTTGACCTGAGAAAAGCTGCTTTGTGTCGAGAAACAGGGCGCATTTTCCCCAATGCCTTGACTTGGTACGGCAAAATAAAGGTCGACTGGACGTTTTTACAAAAACGGTATCCGGGAAGATATGTTTCGTGGGGGAGTCTCTCCCAGGAACAACAAAATGCTGTCTTAAATTCCCATGGGAGCGTCGAGCGCTTCCAAGTTCAGTTCTCTTCACCCGTATCCCAACCGAGGGCTGTTGAGGCAAAATATGCTCTTGCCTCGCCTGGACCTCTTTATGTCGATATCGACACAAAAACGCTGCTTGGATGGCAAGAGGTGCCGGGGACGGAGCTAGAAGTTTTGATCATTCAGAAGCCTATCCATCAAATAACTTATGGAGCCATCAATGACTAAGAAAATTTTGATTACATCCGCCCTGCCATATGCGAACGGACCACTGCATTTTGGGCATATTGCCGGAGCGTATTTGCCAGGAGACTGTTATGCTCGTTTTCAGCGCCTTCAAAAAAATGACGTTTTTTACGTTTGTGGTTCTGATGAGTATGGCATTGCTATAACCTTGAGTGCGGAAATAGCTGGAAGATCGCCAAAAGAGCACGTCGACATGTTTCATGAGATTAATAAAGGACTTTTTGACAAACTAAATTTTTCTTTCGATCATTATTCTCGTACAACATGGAAAGGACATTTAAAACCGACGCAGCAGTATTTTTCAGATTTGTTTAACAACGGTTATATCGAAGCCCGCGAGACTGAGCAGCTCTATTCAGAAAAAGAGAATAAGTTTTTAGCCGATAGATATGTTGAAGGAACGTGTCCACGCTGTGGCTTTGAAGGTGCGAGAGGAGATGAATGTCAAAAGTGCGGTGCAAGTTATGAAGCGACCGACTTGAAAAATCCCCGTTCCAAAGTGACAGGATCGCCTCTTATAAGAAAGCAGACGAAACATTGGTTTTTATTGTTGGATAAGTTCAAGGAGCGCCTTAAAGAGTGGCTTGCAACAAAAGATTGGAAACCCAATGTCGTTAACTTTGTAAAAGGGTACATCGATGAGTTGAGGCCTCGAGCGATCACACGCGATATGACATGGGGTATCCCGATTCCTCTTCCCCACACCGAAGGGAAAGTATTGTACGTCTGGTTTGATGCCCCTATAGGTTACATTTCAGCATCCATGGAGTGGGCAGAAAAAATCGGCGCGCCGGAACGGTGGAAAGATTACTGGTGCGATCCTCAAACTAAACTTGTCAATTTCATTGGCAAAGATAACATTCCGTTTCATGCGGTTATCTTCCCTGCAATGACGATGGGACAGAACCAACCGTATAAGCTCGTTGATGAGTTACCGGCCAATGAATTCTATAACCTTGAAGGACGCCAGTTTAGCAAGTCTGACGGGTGGTATATTGACCTGGAAGAGTTTTTTAAGAGATATACAACAGATCAAATTCGTTATGCGATTGCTGCCAATGCGCCTGAAACATCGGACTCTGAGTTCACTTGGAAAGATTTTCAGTTGCGTTGCAACGTTGAGTTGCTTGGGAAATTTGGTAACCTTGTCAATAGAGTTCTGGTATTTGCAAAGAACAATTGTGAAGGTAAGGCGCCGGCGCGCCAGGACTTGCAGCCTATTGATAGACAGTTTTTAGGCGATATCCAGAAGATCGTCGACCAGATAAAAGAGTGTTATGAGACGTTCAAACTCAGGCGTGCGAGTCAGCTGATGATGGAGTTGGCACAGCTGGGTAATGTCTATTTTGATGGAAAGCGCCCCTGGCAAGATGCAAAGCAGGCTGAAACAAGGGCTGCAATGGAGAGAACAATTTCTTGCTGTTTAGAATGTCTTAGGGCTTTGGCATTAGTCTCTTTTCCTATTATCCCATCAACCGCAGCCTCTTTGTGGAAGATGCTTGGTTTCCAAGAGCCGTTGGAACAGTGGGGGTGGGAGAGGGTGTTGTGTGAACCTATGCCTGTTGGACAAAGTTTGGAGGATCCAAAAATCCTCTTTAAACGCATTGAAGATGAAGAAATAGCAGAAGAGATAACAAAATTGCAAGCGATGGGGAAAAAGCAGCAGGCAGTGACGCAAAGTGTTCCGACACATGTTCCTTTAAAAGAAATGATTGGAATTGAGGACGTGTCAAAGCTTGATCTGCGAGTAGGAACAGTAAAAAGCGCTGTTCCTGTGGCGAAGAGTAAAAAATTGTTACAACTTCAAGTGGATCTGGGGTTTGAGGTTAGAACTGTTGTTGCAGGGATAGGACAGAGTTATTCTCCTGACCAAATTATCGGAAAGAAGGTGATCGTTGTGGCTAATCTCAAACCTGCAACATTAATGGGAGTTCAAAGCCAAGGAATGGTTCTCGCAGGCAATTGCGGTGGGGTCCTCGAAGTTGCCGGTATTCAATCGTTGCCAAACGGCAGTGTGGTTAGTTAAAAAATCACCTTATGGAAACAGGGTGGCATTTGGGCTCAGTCGAAATGCTGCTCTCTTTGCGTAAGGTGAGTTAAAAACATTGATTGCATTTTTTGATTGGTGTAAACATCCTACTTTAGATTAGACCTATTAAAAAAATCTTGGAGGATGAAATGAAACTAGTCAGATTGTCTTTTATGGCGTTATGCGCCATCGGAGCTGCTGCTCCGAATGTTCACTTAGGTGCCGTTACGCTGCAGACTGCCGATGCTACAGAGATCGCGCAAGCTGTTAGTACATTAAATCAGTATGCTGCGACGCAGAGTAGCTTAGGCATTCAAAATTCCGATTTAGCTTACGCTATGAGAAAAGCTTTTGTTCTTTCTGATTTACTATTGACTGCAGACGGACAACTGCAAACAAATCTTTGCCCCGCCTTAGCGCAAGCATTTGTTCCTCAACATCCATTAAATTATGAAGTCGATATTGCCAATGTCCTGAGCTCAATCGATGCCACATGGCAGCCATTTTTCGACCAGGTCCACGCTCCGGTAAATCCGAATAACGCCTCAAATAAAATATTAAGGGCTTTTTTTGGATTGCCTGCAAATCAGGTAATTACAGATAGAGACGCAAAGGTTGCTTTATTGGCGGCACTGTTTGCTCCATACAACCAAGGTCCTGTAGGAGATTGTTTTGCTGTTTCCGGTTTGATCAGAGACCATGATGAGCATATAAAACATACAGCTACCGATTTAGCCGAAATTATCAATAATGGATATATCACACGTATAGTGAACGCTTCTCCGGACAATTTCTTTTTCCCTGACGTGATTGCCGATACAGATACGGAGACAACATTTACCCTCAATACTTCGGGTAATATCAATGGAACGAATATTTCGTTTCTTAATGCCCCTGGATTTGCTGCAGCAAGCAATGTGATGGGAGGGGGTCAAGTTCCTCAGTTACAACAAGCTGTCTTACAATTTTTATTTAATGGCAATTTGACGGGGCAAGTTCAAGTGACTCCGCAGCAGTTAGTGAACGCGGTAGCGCAAGTTATTGCAAAAAATGTAGCCGGTTCCAATCAAGCGGCGTTATATGCTCAAGGGTTATACGCTTTTAGTAGTTTGACTAACAATCCTCTTCTGAGAGCTCAAGAGTGTGCATTTGCAGCGATGGCGGAGGATCGTACTCAAGATTATATCAGGGGGTCTATCAACCAATCTGTGGCGCAAGCGTTGAAGTCTACGTGGGGAGGTGCAAAACTTTCGGTGGAAGCTTCTAATTTTCAAAAAGCTTTTGTTAATAATTTCAATGCTGCATTTCGTATTATCTATAATCCGAGCATCCCTTTACCTCAAGTTGCGGCTGATGGCAGCTCCTCAGCTGGTGGTTTTCAGCTCTATCGAAGGGTGTTGAATGATCCTACACAGATTGGAACTCAGGTTGTGACTCCGCAAGACTTAAGACAATTTATTTTAGATGTCTTGACGGCAACAGAGGCTTCGCTAACACAGACTTCAACATTACAGGCTCTCTCCAATCGATTAGCAACGTATATTCATACTGATGCTTTCCTCACAGCCGTTTTTTATGCGTATGACAGTGCTAACAAATCGGTTGCAAATCCCGTAGCTAACTATTTAACCCTCTCCAGTACGCCTATGCAAAGCTGTGATGGAGACAACCCGTATGAGGTTGATGACATTGATTCCGGAATCAACCATGAAGCGCACGTGGTAACGCATACGCCGACAAACACTCAAGATTTGTTGACGTGGTGTTTGGGGTTGGCAAAGACAAGCGCTCAGATGCTGTTTCCTATGGACAGCCCGCAACATGCCTTCAACTTTGACCCGACAAATCCGGATATTGCAGCATTTCTTAAAAGTGGACTTACCAGCGATGTGTGGATTCGTCAGCAAATGATCGTTCCTTCGATGAAAGTGGCAACACGGACAATAGACCCGACAACAAGAACGAATCTAGCTAATGCTATGTACGCTGTTCTTGAACAGTTGGTCTCGGAGTATGATTATCAAGCGATGGTCAATCAATTAGCAAAAAAAACGTTGACAGTCCAAGGGTTTGCTCAGCAGCTATTGAGTGGAATCCACGGCATTGTGTGGTTAAACTCTAACCAATCTGCAGAGCTAGCGCTCATTTTGGATGCTAATTTGGTTAAGGCTCTACCTGCGAGCGATCAGCAAACATTGCAGCAAGCTGCTGTACGGTTTGCTTTTACCAATTGGAACGATGGAACAAAAGATATTTATTTTTGTGCTTTCTTGAATCCTAGGACGACGCAGATCAGCTTTGCTTCGATCGATGAAGATAAAACAAATCTTTATCCTATGGATGAGGTTGCTTGGGTTAACAATCAAAGGTGGGACGTCGATCTAAGCCTTGATGATCCGGCTAATACTTTTGTTGCTTTGGCTCATTAATTGTAAATAGCGGACCTCCTTCGGGAGGTTCGCTTAAACTTCCTGGATAACCAGCCTCTCTCTTCCACCTGCTCTTGCCTTTGCTACCACTTTCAACGGTGTAGAAACAATGCTAATCAGCAGTTTTTGACCCTCGGATTATATCTTTTTTTTATCCATAACAGGCAAAGACAAGGGATCCGGTTTTTACCCAAAAATCCCATTTTTAAGTTTTTTACTTTTTTCCTTGAACGATAACGGAAGGGTGTGGTAGCATTGTCCTTCTAAGTCAAGAATTGTAGTGGAGAATATCATGTCCAAAGTTTGTCAAGTTACTGGAAAGAAGCCTTCTTATGGCTACAAGTATGCTATACGAGGAATCGCCAAGAAGAAAAAAGGTATCGGTCTTAAAGTTACAGGAAAAACGAAACGTCGTTTTGAACCAAACCTTAAGAAAAAACGTCTCTGGTACGGAGATGAAAACCGTTTTATTACGCTAACACTCACGACATCTGCTTTGCGCACGATCGATAAGCTGGGTATCTCAGCTGTTATCCGCGATATGCGTGCTCGTGGAGTTTCTGTATAATTTCTAGACAGCGTCTCTATGGCGCTGTCTTTTTTTGTTCTAGTTAACCTTCTTTAATTGTAGCTTTTAGGTTAATGGAATCCATTTGTCTTTAATGTTAAATCTCTTTGTTTTCTGAGACTTTCGCTGTTCTTCTATTAATTTTTCATCATCTTCCTTTTTTTCTCCTTTCAAGATAGTGATGTGTTTTTTGAAATCCTCGATTTTTTTCCACCCTTCTTCTGAAATAGATGTGGGATCTTTTAGGTATTTGAGGATCTCATCTTTATCGAAATTTCCCTTTTCGAATGGATCTTTCCCTGCTTTTTGCAGATTTCTCAAATCGTGATGCAACATTTTAAGAAATTGAGTGTGTTCTTGATGGGATGACGGAGGTTGTTTTCCTGAGACGGTATCGGCGATGATCAGGAGTCTATTCATTTCCATCTTGCGGAGACCTTCTGCTAAGGCCTCTTCAACTCGGGTGTAGTTTGTTTTTGCCATATTTAAACCTCTCATGTATGTCGAACGTAATTTTGCATCATAATCCAGTT
>JBAWZJ010000131.1:0-6054 GCA_037143085.1 Parachlamydiaceae bacterium
CTTTGATAGCATTGACAAGAAGCTGAACTGCCGGAGAGACAATTCTTGTCGGTTTTTTTCTCGTGTCGACAAAGTGGATCACGCCGGCGTGCTGGACTTTTTTAAAAAAAGCCTCTCTTTCCACATCGACAACAACAAACAGAAATTTTTTTACATCATAGCGCATTTACGTTCTTCTATTTTCATTTTTGCTGCCTTTGCCTGAGAGACAGCAGAAAGCTGTAAGTCACCTAAAAACACCCTAATTTTTTTTATGTTTCCGAGAGAACGCGGGATCAAAATTTTCTCAAAAAGATTCACTCGAATAGAAACTTCTCTAAGCTCTTTCTCCAAAGCCTCTTTTTTTTCCCTAGCAATCTCTACACGCACCTTGGCTTCGGCTAGGCGACGCAGCCCCTTTGTCACAGGATCTACCCAGACGGGAGTATCAAACAAACTATACGAGAATGGAGCAAACTCAATACCATCAAAATAAGGAACTTCAACACCGGCAATATTCTCATGCCGTCGGCTTACCTTTACAATTTTTGCGCAATTTTCTATGTCTATCGTCAGTTTCTCAGTCAGAAGAGCACTGTAACTATCAACTTCAGCACGCGCTTTCTCATACTCAACTTCAGTTTTAGCGAGTTCAGTGCGAGCTTCGTTCACCTCTATTTGAAGCATAGCCTTCTTCAACTGGAGAGTAGGCAAATACTTCTGCAGTTGATTGAGTTTAGTTTGCTGCGCGCGCAGCTCATTCTTTGTAAACTTAATTTCAGCCATGAACTCTCTTTGGCCAATATTTCTTAATCAACACGTCTTTAATACCAACCTCGTCTTCTTGGAAGCACTCGGCAAGAGTCTTCCATCCAAGATCCAACGCTTCTTCTAACGGATAGTTAACGTTAAGGTCCATCATCCTTGCTTCAAAAAGATATGAGTATTTTAACAACTGTTCATCCCAGCGAGACAGTTTGAATCCCATCCCCTGCCTTTCCCTCGCTTTTTTTGACTCCGCATATAGACGGATCATCGCATTTGCTAAGTCTGCATGGTCTTCTCTAGTGACTTTTCCTATAACCAATTGTTTCAAGCGAGAGAGGGAACCAAATGGATCGATTCTTCCATGGTGAAGATAGAATTGCCCTTCGGTAATATAGCCTGTATTGTCCGGCACAGGATGCGTTACGTCATCACCAGGCATTGTTGTGACAGCAACAATCGTGATCGATCCGCTGCCTTCGATGAGAACAGCCTTTTCATAGCGGGAAGCCAGGTCGGAATAGAGAGATCCAGGATATCCCCTATTTGAAGGAACCTGGTCCATTGTAATTGCGATCTCTTTGATTGCATCGGCAAAAGCTGTCATATCGGTGAGAAGGACCAACACGTTCTTATCATTGATGGCAAAGCGTTCAGCACAAGCCAGAGCCATATCGGGAACCAAAAGGCATTCTACAGCAGGATCTGTGGCTTGATGAATGAACATCAATGTTTTGTTCATTGAGCCCGACTCTTCGGCGTTATCAATGAACGCTTGGTATTCCTTAAACGTCAAACCCATCCCTCCAATGATCACGACATCAGCATCGGTTTGATTAGCAATACGCATGAGCAACTTATTGTAAGGTTCTCCAGGAACGGAAAAAATAGGGATTTTCTGCGATTTGACAAGACAGTTGAACACGTCAATCATCGGAATGTTCGTCCGTACCATCTCTCTTGGAATGACCCTCTTTACAGGGTTAACCGATGGTCCCCCAATATCGATAGGCTCGCCAACAATATCAGGTCCTCCATCAATTGGCTCCCCTGTTCCACTTAGGCGCCTACCTAAAAGGGAATCTCCGTATGTCGCCTGCATTTGCCGCTTCAAAAACGTTACCTTATCATTGGTGAAAATCCCGCGGGTATTTTCAAACACTTGTAGTGTTACCTGGTCGCCATCAACACGCAAAACGGAAGCGTAAACATTGCGTCCGTCTTTTAAATCAATGCGAGCTAACTCTCCGAGGCCAGCACCATGGGCTGTGACGGTAATCAAGTTGCCGCGCATGTCATTGATTTTATCGTATACTTTCTTCATTATTGACCCTTATGCATGTTTAGCAGTATCGATGATCTGTCCAATTGCCGCAAAATCCTTCCGATACTGATCACTGTTAAACGCGAG
This sequence comes from Parachlamydiaceae bacterium, assembly GCA_037143085.1. Taxonomy (GTDB): domain Bacteria; phylum Chlamydiota; class Chlamydiia; order Chlamydiales; family Parachlamydiaceae; genus JBAWVE01. The sequence goes on from JBAWZJ010000131.1 coordinate 2,156, forward strand.
GAAATTCATGTTTTTGATCTGATTTTGGAGGTGTAAGAAAAACTTGCGCGCCTCATCATGAGAAGCAAACAGGAACGCCTTATCAAAAATTTTATTAACCATCACAAATAACGGCATTTGCCTATCTAGTGGACAATAAGCATCTTCTTTGTCAAACGAGTTTTGTTGCAAATAGCAAAAGTCGTACAGCTCTGCTTTAAGATAAACAATCATGTCTTCAATGGCTGTCCCCTCTTCGCCGACAACTTCCATTCGCTTGCCGATCTCGTACCCTTTGAAGAGGATCTCTTTTGCTTTTCTCACCATTTTGCCCCATCCATCGACACGTTTGTCAAGCTCCCTATCGACTTCTTCAATATATTTCGACCAAGAAATCAAAGGGTCAATAGCAGGATAACGCCTCGAATCCGAACGCTCTCGAGAAAGACCTAAAAAAGCTCCGACAACAGCAAGTGTTGCTTGAGTTACCGGTTCTTCAAAGTTTCCGCCCGCTGGCGAAACAGCTCCTCCAATAGTGATAGAACCTGTCTTTCCATTTTTCAAGAAGATTACACCCGAACGTTCATAGAAGCTTGCGATACGGGAAGCCAAGTAAGCAGGAAATGCCTCTTCTCCAGGAATTTCTTCCAATCTTCCAGAAATTTCCCTCATCGCTTGAGCCCAACGGGAAGTCGAATCTGCCAAGACAAGGACGTCAAGTCCCATCTGTCGATAGTATTCCCCAATCGTCACACCCATATAGACCGACGACTCACGAGCGGCAACAGGCATCGATGATGTATTACAGATGATCACCGTACGCGCCATCAAACTTCCATTAGTATGGGGATCGATCAAATGAGGAAACTCGCGCAGAACCTCTACAACCTCACCGGCACGCTCTCCGCAAGCGACAACAACAACGATATCAACGGATGAATATTTAGAAAGGTGGTGTTGCAAGACTGTTTTTCCAGCTCCAAAGGGACCTGGAGTACAGAATGTCCCCCCTTTCATAATTGGAAACTGTGTGTCAATAATCCGTTCACCCGTGTCCATCATTTGCGTTGGTTTAACTCTTTCCCCGCATCTGAGAGGCATTTTTATCGGCCAACGCTGGACCATGGTGAATTCATATTCTTTTCCCGCCTCATCCTTTCCCTTCGCAACGACGGTGTCGACGTTATATGAACCAGGAGCGATCGTCCATGTGATTTTATATGCCTTATAAAGAGAAAAAGGAACCATGATAAGGTGGTGGAAGCGACCTTCAAGAGTTGTTCCTATGGTATCTCCACGACGAAGAACATCCCCAACTTTGACCTTTGGTTCGTAATCCCACTTCCTTTTACGATCGAGCGGTGATAAATAAATACCTCTTGGAAGAAAGAATCCAGAAGCTTCGGCGATATCTTCAAGCGGATTTTGGAGGCCGTCCAAAATTGAGGTGAGAAGCCCAGGCCCTAGCTCAGCCTCTAAAAGTTCCCCGCTGAAGGATACTGGCGTGTCGAATTCAATTTCACGTGTATCTTCAAACACTTGAATTTTCGCAACATTTCCATTAATTTCAATAACTTCGGATTTCAGATGAACGCCATTGAGATGTACCATCGCCACTTCACCCTGCCTGATATTTCCTTCGAAGGCAACTTCGAGAAGGTTCCCGAAAGCTTTAATGACTTTCCCTTTTGCCTGAGTAGCATCGGCTACAGCTGAACATTCTTGATTCATGACGGTTCTCTCACTATTCTATCGACAATTTCTAAACCTTTTTGTTTGTCCATATACTGCCATCGCTCGACCATGATAAGCTCTATCATGTAAGCTAAGATGCGGTCTATGGAAAACAACTCTATCTGAATTTTTTCATCTATTTTCCCAAAGTAGTATTCAATAAGCGCTTTTTGGAGTTCAATAGGATCATCATAATATTGATTGAAAAATGTTTTAATTTCTTCATATTTTTCCGGAGGTTCATACTCAGGAGCATCCTTTTGCGCTAAAATCTGCGCAATAAAATCCTCCTCCGGATCTTCGTATTGCAACTCTTCATAAATATCTTTTCCAAGCTTTTTCGCCCTAAATGCCACCATAATCAACCGAAGTTCTCGTTCGAGTGTTAGATAGTATTTAAGGAAACCCGTAGCCTCTTTCGTCGCTTGCTGAAAAAAACGGGCCCGCAACTCCGAAAAATGGCGCAATCTTTCTTCATTCGATGGATACTTATCTATAAAATCGAAAATATATTTCGGAAGCATTGTATGTGTGAGAAGAGCTTCTTCTAACTCACTCTCCGTAAAATTTCCCGCAGGATTGAACGGCTCTCCACGCCAATAAGCGCGCAGGTTGGCAATATCGTAAACACTACGAAGTGCCTCTGTTTTCAAATAATCCGCAGGCGTAAGGTTGTCCTTAAGAAGGCGATTGAACTCCAAAAACCCAATTTCGGGCTTCTGTCCAATCTCCAAATCCGGCAGTAGCGTCCCTAAAAAGTAATAATTTGTCATATCACTCAGCGCCAAAAACAAGCTTGCGGAAATCTTTTCGTGCCACATAGGTTGAGAGAAGCTCTTTCAGAGCGCTCTCTGAAATATCTATAATGATTTTCTTGTTATTGAGCTTCACCTTTGCTCCCGCTGCGAAATCGCCAACAGAAACAGATTGGTCTTTGAGAGCCTCGAGAACATCTTTCATTAAAAGTTCATTTAACTGCCGTGGTGTCATCGTTTTTGGTATGAGGGCCGATAGATTGGCATCAAGACCTTGCTTTTCCACAGCTTTCACAATTGCATCGATCAGATTGGCAACGATTTTTGGATCGCTTACGCTTTTTTCAATGACAGAAACTAAATTTTCACTAAAGAATTTATTTTCAATACTCTGTCGGAGAGATTCTAAACTCTGTTTTACGGATTGTTGGAGGGTGGATTGAAATACGGTTAACTCCCTTCCTACGGAAGTTTTTGCTTCTTCATGAAGCTTTTGAGCCGCTTTTTGAGCTTCATTGATAATCTGCTCGGCATGCTCCTGAGCTCTTTCTATAATTTCTTGAGCTTCTTTTTGAGCTGGCTCCAAAGTCTGATCACGCAAGATGGCACAGATCTTTTGGATTTTATCTTGTCCTTTTTCCAATGTTTTCATTAGTTAACCATATCGTTTTATACCGAACGTGATTCAAAACTTGGCACGCTAAAAACGCTAACTTTTGAATCATGCTCGGTATAGGTTTCCAAAATTCCTTCTTCCTTCATATTTTATTATCAGGAATAATAATTCAATAGTAAACTGTGTCGAGCTATTCCCGCTGCGCTTCTTCGAGGATACTCGAAATTTTTTCAGCGATTTTATCCCACAGCCCCTCAACTATGCATAAGCACACATGGTTTTGGGAGCAAGAGGGATAAACGCATCTGAAAACCTTTCGAGTCTCATCGAAGAATTCATAAAAAATGGCTCGTATCAAGCCAAAAGGAACAACAATAATGAAGCACAAACTATTTTTCATCCTCTCTTCCATCATTGCTTTAGGAATAATGGAACTATCTGCAGAGGATATTGAACAAACAGAGGAAATGCTAAAAACCAATACACAAGCAATTGTAAATGAACAATCATCTTCCACATCTGTGATGTTTACCCCCCCAACGGGCTGGCGCAATGCAGACGCGACGGCCTTGTCGGAAAACGTTAACATCATGGTTGTTGGCCAAGGGAAACACGAACTTCCCCCTTCAATGACTCTAGGAACAGAAAACTATCAAGGAACCCTGAAACAATATCTCAAACGTATTAAAGAGATCAATCGTTCCAAAGGCTATGAATGGAAAGACCTCGGCTCTATAAGGACAGAAGCAGGAAATGCCAGCTTATCGCAAGTTGACACTCGGTCCCAATGGGGAGATGTTAGGATGATGCATGTG
>JBAWZJ010000132.1:0-6004 GCA_037143085.1 Parachlamydiaceae bacterium
AGCTTGAAAGCTCCCGCGATTCGATCGATCGTAAAGCGCGCTGTATTAATTCAATGCAGCTAGCTTTACGATCGTCGAATCCCGGGCTTTGGAGCAGCTAAAAACCCAACTTTCATATAACCCATTTCGACTACCGTTTTTATGTTATTCAAGGTCTTGTAAGGTTCTCGCTACCAAGCCGAAGTAACCGATTGACTAGAAAAGGGTGATGAGGTAAAATCGTCTCTTAATTTTTATGAGGAACAAGTGATTAACAAAATTCTTTCACCGAACGTTAGAATTCTCTTAGCAACGACTTTGGGGCTTCTTGCGGGATACCTCAATATCCCAGCTATCGATCTCGCTGCAAATGTTACCTCTGAAATCTTTATCAATCTGCTAAAACTCGTCAGTCTTCCGATTATTTTTCTCTCGATCGTCTCTACAGCTTCGGGAATGGACAGTATCAGCGAGATCAAAAGTCTTGGTAAGCGGACAATTAAATACACTTTATTAACAACTATTATTGCGGCGTCGGTTGCTCTTATATTGTTTGTTTTGATTAATCCTGCTAGTGGAACAATTGCTTTGACTCACCATTCAGACGCCGTCGCGGCGACAAATCAGGGGAGCTACTACTCCTATTTAATCAAAAGCATCCCTTCAAATATAATCCAACCGTTCAGCGAAAATCATGTGATTGGCGTCCTCTTTATCGCGATGCTTCTTAGCTTGGCAACTCTTTCCCTTCCCCAGCATAATCGAGTTGCCTTGCATACATTTTTCTCCAGTCTCTATGCCTCAATTATGAAGATCACTACATGGATCGTCAAGTTAATGCCTATCGCTATCTGGGCTTTTATCACACTCTTTGTGAAGGACTTCCGTGAAGGTCTTGAAGTGAAGAGCTTGGCTTTATATCTCGTTTGCGTGTTAGCAGCAAATTTCGTACAGGCGGGTGTTGTTCTTCCATTGTTTTTGAAATTTAACAAAGTTTCTCCTTTGAAGATGGTTCGAGGAATGATGCCGGCGTTGTCTGTTGCTTTCTTCACAAAATCGTCAAGTGCAGCTCTTCCAATGGCTCTCCGTTGCGCCCAAGAAAACCTGAAAATGTCTCCAAAGGTTGCTAACTTTACCTTACCGCTATGCACAACGATTAATATGAATGCATGCGCTGCCTTTATTTTAACAACCGTCCTTTTCGTATCGATGAGCAACGGGATAGCCTTTTCCGGACCAGAGATGTTTTTGTGGATCTTTATTGCTACGATAGCGGCTGTTGGAAATGCTGGTGTCCCAATGGGGTGCTACTTCCTTTCTAGCGCGTTTCTTGCGGCGATGGATGTTCCTTTAAATATTCTTGGTGTTATTTTGCCTTTTTATACAATGATCGATATGGTGGAAAGTGCTATTAATGTGTGGTCCGATGCATGCGTTACCGCTGTCGTTGACCAAAAGGTTTCGGAAGATGTCGCTCAAGGTCTTCCTGAACCAGAGTCGCATGTAGTAAAAGTAAGCGCAACACGTTGTTGCTAAAGCCAGGATACAATTTATGACTGGATCGAAAAAGAAAACATCTCAATTTTTTCCCGTCGACCAAAAAAAACTTATTAAGCAGGTCGGCAAAAAAGTTCTATTAGAAAATCTGCGGCAAATGCTCATGATCCGCAATTTCGAGACGCGGGCGGAATCGGCGTATCTCCAAGGTAAAGTTGGGGGCTTCTTCCATTCTTACACCGGACAAGAAGCAATCCAAACTGCTGCGATGCAGGTGATGGGGACGCAGAACTGGTGGGTTACTTCATATCGTTGTCACGCCCTTGCTTTGCTTCTTGGCGCATCGCCAGAAGAGTTAATGGCTGAGCTTTATGGTCGCGCTGCAGGGAATGCTAAGGGACGTGGCGGCTCAATGCACTTTTATACAGACAGACTCCTTGGTGGATTCGGGATTGTCGGCGGTCAGATTCCTATAGCCACAGGCGCAGCCTTCACCATCAAATATCTGAAACAAAAGGGCGAGGTTGCAGTGTGTTTTCTCGGTGACGGAGCTGTCGCTCAAGGAACATTTCACGAATCTTTAAATATTGCCTCTTTGTGGGATCTTCCATGCATTTATGTGATCGAAAATAATAACTGGGGCATGGGAACAGCTGTGGAACGAGCAATTTGTGTTGATCGCTTAGCTGAAGACAAAGCTCCTGGTTATAACATGAAAGCTTATACCCTTAATGGGATGGACTTTTATGACTGCTACGCCGGGTTTTCTCATATTTTTAATGAAGTTCTTGAAACCGGACGTCCTGTGTTGGTTGAAGCTATTACCGAAAGGTTTCGTGGGCATTCAATTTCAGATCCAGGGCTCTACAGAAGTAAAGATGACCTAAAAACATGTATGCAGTTCGATCCAATTCTCGTCTACCAGCAATCTTTAATTGATGCCGGAATGGTGACAGAAGAGGAAGTAAAAGAGTTAGATAAGCATGAAAAGGAACGGATGGTCGCTGCGATGAAATTCGCTGATGAGAGTCCATGGCCGGATCCTATCACCCTTGAAGAAGATGTTTTTGCACCATAAAAGGTACCCGTTATGTCAGAGATGCAGTTAGTCGAAATGCGTGAAGCCCTTAGGCAGGCTCTTGATGAAGAAATGACGCGTGATGAGCGTGTTTTTATCATGGGCGAGGAAGTAGCGGAATATAATGGGGCTTATAAAATTACAAAAGGGATGCTCGATAAATGGGGTCCTAAGCGCATCATCGATACACCGATTGCGGAATCTGGATTCGCAGGACTGTGTATTGGCGCAGCCATGACAGGTCTGAGACCTGTCGTTGAATTCATGAGTTTCAATTTCTCCTTTGTTGCTGCAGATCAAATCATCTCAAATGCAGTAAAAATGTATTACATGTCTGGCAATAGGTTCTCCGTTCCGATTGTTTTCCGCGGGCCAAATGGCGCTGCTGCACAAGTATCAAGTCAACATTCCCACTGTGTTGAGGCTATTTATGGTAATTTCCCCGGACTAATCATTATCGCGCCGAGCAACCCTTACGATGCTAAAGGATTACTTAAGTCGGCTATCCGAAACAATAACCCTGTTTTATTTCTAGAGTCTGAGTTGTCGTACGGCGATAAAATGGAAATTCCTAAGAATGAATATCTCGTTCCGATAGGCAAAGCCAATATCGTGGAACAGGGGAGTGACGTGACTATTGTTACCCACGGGCAGATGGTTTCTGTATGTCGCCATGTTGTCAAGGAACTAGCAAAAAGCGGAGTCAAGGCAGAACTGATTGACTTGCGGACAATAAAGCCTTTGGATATCACAACAGTGGCTCAGTCGATACGGAAAACACACCGCTGCGTCCTGGTAGAAGAGGGACATATTTTTAGTGGGATCTGTGCTGAGGTAGCGTTTCAAATTCAAGAACACTGTTTCGATGATCTCGATGCTCCGATACAGAGAGTTTGCCAAAGGGAGACACCAATGCCTTACTCAAAAGCTTTGGAAAAGGAAACAATACCGACAGTTTCCCGTATTATCGCGTCTGTTCAACAGGTTACAAATAAATAGGAGCTTATCCATGCCTTTTACTCTGACGATGCCAAAATTATCTCCAACAATGGAAGAGGGGACAATAGTGAAATGGCACAAGAAAGTAGGGGATCTTATTAAGGCTGGAGATTTGCTCTTGGAAGTGGCTACAGATAAAGCTACGGTAGAGTTTAATGCAATTGACGGTGGTTGGTTGCGCAAAGTGATTATCGATGAAGGTCACGAGGCTGTGGTGAATCAACCAATCGGCATTCTAACTGAGAAAAAAAACGAAAGTATCGATGGGTATAAACCGGAAGGTGAAGCTCCTAAAATTGTTGAACAGGTCGTTTCAAATAATGCGCCAGTCAAAGAGGTTACTAAAGTTTCTACCGCACCTACGGGCGGTGCTATGCGGCAACCAGCATTTGTTCCTGAGGCTCCTTTAGAAACTTTTTCGTTTGATCGTCCGGAATCTTCAGGAGGACGTGTCAAAGCTTCTCCATTGGCACGTAAAATAGCAAAAGAAAAAGGTTTGGATTTGTCTACAGTCAAGGGGACGGGCCCTGGTGACCGCATTGTTAGCGCAGACTTAGCCCGCGCTCAACCGACAGGACTGGTAGCCTTTAATCGCACAGCTCACCCGGAGAAAGCTGCTGGATCATATGTTGAAGAGTCTTTAACTCCAATGCGCAAAGTGATTGGTCAGAGGCTCCAGGAAGCAAAAACATTTATTCCTCATTTTTATGTATCAATGAAAGTCGATGCTCAACCAATGAATAATTTGAGGGAGCAACTGAAGAGTAATGGGGTAAAAATAACGGTCAATGATATCATCATTAGAGCCACAGCCTTAGCCTTACGAGCACACCCAAAGGTAAATAGCGGCTTCAATTCGGTCTCTAACAACATTATTCGTTTCCAAACAATAGACATTTCCGTCGCCGTCAGTATTGATGGAGGGCTCATCACTCCGATTATTAGAAATGCCGATTATAAAAATTTGGGCGAGATCTTTTTGGAGGTAAAACAGCTTGCAGGACGTGCTAAAGAAGGAAAACTTGATCCTCACGAATATAAGGGAGGGTCATTTACTATATCGAATCTTGGCATGTACGGTGTTTCTGAATTTATAGCTATTATCAACCCTCCTCAAGCGGCAATTTTAGCTGTTAGCGGTATAGCTGATGTTCCCGTTGTGCGGAATGGGCTTATTGTTCCAGGAAGTGAGATCACATTTACTCTCTCGGGAGATCATCGTGTGATCGATGGCGTTGCCGGAGCGGAATTTTTAAGAACGCTCAAGGGGCTTTTGGAGGCGCCTGCAGTGCTTCTTGTATAACTTTTGTTGTCATAACGAAAGTTGCATTGACAGCGGTTATTTTTCCCTGTTTTATTGTTACGCTTACTGATTTTACATCGCCAAAACCGTATTCTTCAGCTCGACGCCCTGTCCATGTCTGCTTTGCTGCAGCTTTGTAGATAGTCTGCAATTCGGTTTTGTTTGGGAGTTGGCCGTCATGTTTTGTTAAAAATGCGGTTGTATATATTGCTACCTGGGAAGAAAAAAGATCCAGATTTGTTCCGTAAACCCAAATGCCTTCTATTTCTTTTATAGAATTATTGTGAAATTCCATCATCCGGCGGAACAAGCATTTTCCATTTATAGGCCCCCTTATTTCGGCTGTTGTGCTTACAGTCTCAATCTCGAATGAGAGAACTCCTTTTGCGTCGATTGATGATATGAGACTACTTACTCCTCCACTTTCGTTTGTCGCTTCGATTTTTAAAAGCTCCCCTTTCGTGCGGGTTAATTTCTCTATATTCCAATACTGGGGATAGCTTGTTAAGCGTTTTGTTTCTGTCTCAATAAAGGCTCGACGTCCTGTAGAATGATTAAACCGAAATCCTTTTTCGCTATAATTCTTCAAATCAATAGATATAAAGGGGCCACGTCTGTCTATTTCTGTGCTAGCTTCAAGAGAAGGTGTTTGTGTTGTACGTTCCCCTTCTAGGACGGCGGAAACATGATGAGAAACCTGGTTAGAGGAAAAGCTTTGTTCTTGTAGTTGGAGAGGAAGCTTTATTGAGACAGACTTGATTGTAGGAAAAGTGGAGGCTGTTGGTGTTGGCTGTAAATTACTGATCAAACCAACAATCTTTTGAGAGCTTCTTTCCCAAGCGCTGATCGGAACGGAAACTGCAGAATCAGTTCCATATAAAGGAATCTGATTGTCTTTAATGGAATCGTGTCGACCAACTGGATAAGTCATAAAAATCCATGTTTTATTAAATATTACTATATTTATTATATAACAACGATTTTATTTAACTTAGTTATTTTTTTTTATTTAAAACTGATAGTGTATTCAGCGGTTCCCGCTGATCTTTACCCACCCTCGCCCTTCTTTATCAATCTTTCTTTATAAAATCTTAATAACTCACCTTACGCACGCTTATTTTTTTTAAATAATTTATCTACAAATAAAA
>JBAWZJ010000133.1:0-5955 GCA_037143085.1 Parachlamydiaceae bacterium
CATAACAACCATCTCATTGTTAGAAAGGTCAATATTTGCCATGAGCATGCTAAATATTACAGAATTATCCCGAGACATCACCACGATTGCAGGGGAGATTCAGAGGCTGAAAAAAGAGCCTTCTCAAGAAGCTTTAGGAAAACTAAAAAAAATTGTAGATGCTTTTGAGAAGACTTCTCCTCTTGAAAGAGAGAGTCTTGCTTTACGCCATCAATTTGTTCATACTTTTTCTCAAGATATAAAGGGGTTTGATAAAGTGCGCGCTGCTTTTGGCGAGCGAATTTATACTCGAGTAAAGAGTAAAAAAGATATTAAAAATCCGTGGCTTTCCGTTAAGGAACAAGCAGCGTTATTTAAATCAGATACAGTGCCGGAGCTGTATCATAAAGCAGCCTATTTTCATGCGACTAATTTGACCGGGCTCCGTGGAATTTTAGAGTCAAAAAAAATAAAGGTGCAATCAAAAAGTTGCTATAGCGGCGCTTTTGTTTCCTCACAACCGGAGTATTGTTATGGGGACCTTGTGCTTATATTTAATCGTAAAATAGAGCATATGAAACCTGTTCTCCGCTCTGGTTGTCATAATGAGGGTATGGGAGTATCTGTTTGTTGGGTAGGGTTCGCTAATGCCCTTCCTATAGATGATGCGTTAGTGGGCGTTGCTGCTAAGTATCCTAGTGATATACCGCATATTAAAAAAAATATTTCTACATGGCTTGGAAGGGAAATTGAAGTGATCCCTCTTGAAAATCTTAAAACTTTCGTAAAAGAGCGTAATGTTGAATTGGGAGTGCAGTTTCCATGTGAATGGAATAGAGATCCGAACATTTCTAAAACAACCGGCGCAATAGAAGAAAAAGAATCTTCTTTTGGTGAATTTATGTGGAGTGCGTGGAAATCCATAAAGACCGCTTTTTCTACTTTGGGCATTAGCTCCGCAAATGCTACGGAAATACCGGAGGAAGTTATACAAAAAGCCTCTAAGGATATGTATATTCCAACTGTGAGGGATAGGGAAGAGTTAGATGCATACCTTCGATCACTTGAAGCTTTGCAGTCTCTTACTGAATCTCTTACAGAGGAGGGAATAGAAGAGCAATTTAAAGCGGCTCTTAAAGGATCTTCCGACGAGTCTATTCACCCTGATATTAAAAAAGCGATAAAGGATTTTCGGGCGTTTGAACGGCAGGAGATGCGGGAAGAAGCCTATGGGGCGTTTGGAGAAGGGTTCAATAAGTTAGCGCAAAATCGATTTCTTTCAAAAAACTTAAAGAAGGTAGCTACTGCCGGCACTCATGTGCTTGATGCCTGCAAACACTTTGAGAAACTCGATCAGCTTTCGAGGATGGCAAGCTCTACGGCAATTTCTGCTGCGATGGGAGGGCATATATTTGCGATTGGGGTGGCGGCGTTTAGTGTCATGACGTTATTTGTAGATGATGAGGATGAAGCGCCTCAAGGAAATCAGATGCAAGATCTTACCAATATGATTGCGGCGGGATTTTTTGCCCTTTCAGAGCAGCTAAGAGTGATGCAAAGTGATATCGATGAGATTAAAAGAGCGGTTCAGGTTGATTTGCCGAATTTAATAACGGGGGCTGCAAAGCGCCTTAGTATGCAAATGGGTAACCTCTATAGCGCTATGACCAGCATTGAAAAGAATTTGGAAAGTCGCCTTGAGGCAGTTCATTCTCTTCTTTTAGATGTGCGTAAAAGTGAAGATGAGCGCTCTGTTTGGCAAGTAGAGTCAGAGCTTGGGAGCATTCTTGCAGAAATTAAAACTACAAAGACCCGCTATACAGTCACGCCTGAAGCATTTTCAAACGTCCAAGAGCTGGTAAGGCGCCTGGGTCCCATTTTAGAGAACTGGATCTTGATGAAAGCAGAAAGTGCCTTTTATACGGGAGGACACAGGCTGGGAAGTAATGATATTTCAAGAGAGCTTTGGGCAAGTTCGACAGGTCCGGGTTGGAATATTAAAACTGTAGCGCCTACAGAGGCTCTCCCAAATCCGGAGATTGTGATTACTGCAGCTACTCTTTATAGCCGTCTTAGAAAAATGGCCGTCCTTTACAAAATACCCTACGATGGGGAAGCAGCCTTCATTCAATCGATCCAAACAAAAGTAAATGTCCTTTATACAAGGGTTGCTGCTCTTTCCTCAGGATCTAGTTTGAATGTATATATCACAGATTTAAAAACGCACTCTGCTACTTGGACAACTCGTGTGCAAGCAGTTCTTCGAGAAGAGATGACCAAGCAAAGGAAAGAGATCTTGGATCTTTGGGATTTAGATGCGCAAATAGAAGAGGCGCGTGAATCTTTTCCACCTAAAGATCTTTTAGGACGCTCTTGGAGTAACTTTACGGATTGTGTAGGTGGCCCTTGGACTCAATTTATAACGCCTCTTCTTGCAGAGGGATGTGAGCGGTTAGAGTCTGATTTAGAGAGTATTACTCCTGCTGCAGTTCCAGCGCTTGATGTAGCAAGTAGCCGGTTACAAGTTCCCTCTTCCCTACTTCTTCCTATTGCTTTTCCTAAGACCCCCTTTGTTTCTATGCCAGAGGTTGCGATTTCTATTCCGGATGAGGTCCTTTCAACGCTGCCGATGGGTGAAACTCTTTTATCTGGGGAAGCCCTTGGCTGTTGGCGCGTTAAATTTTCTTATACCATTGCACGCTTCCAGGTAGATGCTCGTCCGGTAGATTCTAATTGGGATGATTGGATGCTCTTTGCAATGGATACCACAAGAAATTCTAACCTTAGTTTTGATGTAGATGCATTTTGTGGAACCAATGATGATTTAATCGGTAAAGTAGCTCGATTTTCTGTGAATGTTCGGACAGCCCTTCAATTTGCGGATCAAAAAAAGGAAGAGGTGGTCGTTGATTCAATGATGGTTGTTGATGTGAAGACAATACGGAATGATATTTATTACGACATGGCTTTAGGTAACTGGTATTCTTATTCACTACTCATTCTTTTTGAAAGAGGCCTTAGAGAAGGTAAGAGGACTGTCATTAATCACGAGGTAAAGACGAGAAAAAATTTAGATCAAATGGTGAAAGATAAAAAAGAGGCGCTTTATAAAAGCCTTATAAAAAAAGTGAAGGAAGACCCAACTATAATTTGTGAGACACAATTTATTGCGAGAAGGGCTGCAGAGCTTAAGGCAGCGCTTTCTTTTGTGGACGCTCCCGAGCCTATTGGCAAGTTGGCTTTAGAACTTTTTTCAAATCCGGCATCGTGGCTTACGCAAGATCCTCTGAAGCCGTGGGTAAAACTTCCTCAAACACCCTCTTTTGTTGCAGTTAATAATCTTTTGCTGCCAAAATTGATAGTTCCTACAGAAACATCTATCGACACTTCTATTACCTTATTAGAAAAGGTAGTTGCACGAATGGTTCGGCATCGAACTCCAACGCTTGTTGGAGTCGATCCACTACAAGCTCATGACACATCACTTGTGAAAAAGCTTCGCGATGTTAAACAGCTTTTGCCAGCAACATTTGCGGAGGCTAGGGCTGCGGCGGGGATGATTGCGATTGAGGCTGCGAAGCCTAGAGAGACTGCTATGCAAACGAATGATTTAGTGCTGCGCTTGTTAGATGAAAACGCTGACTTACGTCAGCGTTTAGCTCGAATGGAAGAACTTTTGATTAGACTTGCTTCTAAATGATGTCGACGAGTTCGATTGGGAAATTGAGCATTTTGCTGGTGAGAGGGTGGTTGGTGTATTAGGTACACTCCCTAGGCTTGAATGCAAAAACCATTAAAATGATTTGTTTGTATGCGTTCACTGGTGCATATGACCTCTTTATTTTTCAACTCTGATAAAAAAGCAGATAGGGTGTTCTCCAACTCACCGAGTATATTATTCTTTCCATGAATGTCCTTAATTCTCCACATGATTTGACGCTTTTTTTGTAGTGTATCTAAAGATTGTTGATCAATAATGATTTCGTTTATTCCTTCGATCCATCTTTTTGCAAGTTCTTTACAATCGATAATATGATCTTTAAAATTTTCATATTCTTCAATGTTCATTTCTCGCTTAATTTTTTCCCCTACAAATATTGTACGTTGCGGCAAATCTAATTTGTCCACATCTACTACAAGAGGTTCATTGCCAGAAATACCCTTCTTTTGATACCAGTCGTTTATTGCTTTCATTTTAAGGTCCATGGCCTGCGTCTTGAAGGCTTCTGCCTCGGCTTGTAGCTTGGCCTCCAATTTGGCTGCACTACCATCATCTTTATAGATTGGAAAATCGCGACGATCAAGCGCTCTTACAATTAATAAAAACACGGGGATCACTATGGTGGAAATAATAGCAATGCGCAGAATCGTAGATAACAAAGAACGATTGTTGGTCGATGACTGACTATAAGGGCATGTATTTGGGCATGTTATATCAGTAGTAACAATTTGAGCCATATTTTTGCCGTTTATTTTTTTTGTTTCATGCGCATGAGAACCAAAAAAGTGTATGCATTTTTCGAAAAAATTATGAAGATCTTGGTCTACTGGACCCGTAGAATTCTCCTCATCAAATTCCCGCATCTGAAAAACCGGAATAAATAAACCTATTTTTTGGGACATATATGACTCCTTTAATAACAATTTTGCGGTCAGCTAAGCTGGTGTTATATAAGATATTTTACAAATTATTAGATAATTATAACAAACTTATATTAAGATTTGATTAAATTATTAATATAAAACTTATTTAATTGATGTGCCGAACGTGTTTCAAAACTTGGCATTTCTGACTGGCGAAAATCCCCACTTTCAACAAGAAGCAGTATATAATATCTCCAATTACTTCTTGAATCGGGGTTGAAAGATTAATTTGATCATGCTAAAATGTGTGTTCTTCATGGGAGAAACACTTTGTTACGACGAAAATCCCTCTTGCTATTCACTCTATTCTTTACTTCAGTATCTCTTTTTGGGGCTATTGGTTTAACTTCGTCCAAGAAACCGGTCGACTGCAGCGCTCCATCTGCTGCGTCTGATTCCTCGGCAACAGCCACAACATCTAGGGCGCTTTGTTCGACCGATTCTCTGGACGAAGTTAAACCAACCGCCCTTTTTGGAGATCAAATTTTTGAAGATAAAAACCAGAATGAAATATGCATTGTTGTTGCGAAATCAGTTCAAGACATCGATCTGGAACAGAGTCAGGATATTTTAGTTAGAAGTTTTATGGATGCTTATGAAGATGTTCCGCTCTCAGAACTTAGCCCTGAATTTAAATCTACTGGCGATGTCAGACGTTTTTACGAGAATTACTTTAAAAAAGAGTTAGAGCATTTTAAAGAAGGACATCTATTTTGGATTCAAGCATTTGTTAATAACAAAATTGTTGGATGGGTCACCTTTGAATTAGAGCCTCTAGAAATAAATGCTGCCTACATGAACCTTCTTGTTGTCGCTCCAGAGTATCAAAAAATAGGGGTTGGAAGGCATTTAACATTTTCAATATGTTCAGAAGAACTATTTCCAAATGTACAAGCGATAAATCTGCTCATCAGAAAAATCAATACAGAAGGTTACAATTTTTATTACAGACTGGGATTTTTTGAATTCGATTATCATCGTGATAACTTTGTAGATACATCTCTTTTGACGGGCCTTAGATGGGAAAAAGACAAGAACGCGCATGAAGATTAACTAGACTGGATTCTCCAGTCCCTCCCTGTTATTGTCGATAGTATATTCCCCTCAGCTCCAGGTGTCTCCTAGTACGTTGTTAAGGTAGAATTTACTGTTTTTTCTAGCGTCAAAGCCCCGGGATTGAAAAATCGTGTTGAGGTCCATATTGGCTTAATATTACCCCCGACGCGATTTGTTCAATCGAGGGAGCTGTCAAGCTAGCCAAAATTTCTCATTTTGAACTATGAGCAGTATATACTGCTCATAACTGAAAGTGAGAATAAATCTAGTGATAAA
>JBAWZJ010000134.1:0-5945 GCA_037143085.1 Parachlamydiaceae bacterium
CTTCAGAATGGTCAACCAAAGTTTTAGAAAAAAAATGCTCTATATATGAGGAAATTACTCGTCTTAAAAATGAAGGTTCTTTGCTGGAAGAACAAGGGGCTGTGCACGGATGTAAGGAAGCTTACAAACGTTCAATATTTCTTCTACAAAAACTCATTGAAGATGGTGAACCTGACTCGGGAGAACTCAGCATTTATCAAAACAAACTTGCTGCATTAGAGCTTGCTAGGGATGAAAGGAGATTAACTCATCAACCTACACAAATATCGCAAGACGAATTTCGTGAACTTGAGTCTATTCATAGAAATCATTTATTTCATAAAAAAAAGTCGGATAAATTATCTCAAAATGAAGCCATTCCTTCGGCATATGAAGTCTTTTCTCTCGATGGACAAGACAAAGTTTTTTACGCACAGCAATTTCATCGGTATTTAGTTCAAGGGGATCGTCCTGGGACATGCCTACGTATTAAAGTCCTCGATAATGGCGCGAATGTATATGAAGAAAAAATCCAAATTCCTACAACAGGAACGTCTTGGGAACATTATCTTACATCCGACGAGATGCTCCTAGCTCCGAAGACCGTTTTGACTTCCCAGTTTGGGCTCGATCTCCGTCTAAATGTCGTATCCGATCCATACCACAATTTTTCGTTGATAATCGCACAGAATGGATCCGATGCAAAGTACAGCTTTTTATTCTTTTTGGATGACCTATATTTATACGATCTGCATTTTGTCCCTCCACTTCCTTGGCAGTTAGAGGCATTATATAAACCCGCATCATGTTCAATTACCACACCACTACCTCAATACCCAACAACTGGCATCATTCCCATTGAAGGCAATAGCACAGATACCGTAACCGCAGAAATGCGTCATCCTATCCTCGAGCTATTTGTAAAAGAGATGAAAGGTGATCCGTTAGCTATAACCCAATACGTCTATAACGAAATTGAATGTGTCGATCCGTTTCAGACGAGAAAAAATGATGTTTTTATCGCACCAGGCATCCAGAGAAGCCCTCTAAGAACATTTTTGGAAAAACAAGGATCGCCCTGGGAACAATGCACTCTTTTGGCAACACTCCTGCAATATGCCAAATGTCAAACACAGTATATCGTAGGAACCTGTTCTCTCCCCGTATCTTTTGTAGAAGAACTGCTTTTTCTCCAATTGCCTGGCGAGCAGGAAGTCACATTAGACTATCCAGGTGTGATGCTTTCCGAAGGCAATGAAAGAATAACACTCTTTCCCTGGATGAAAGAAGTGCACACAATTGAAGGTCAAGATCTTTATTCTCTCATGCCTGAAAAATATGGAAATGCCCACCGATGGTTGAAACAATATTTATGTAATGATGAACAGATTCTGAAGCATATCGGACCGGATGGTGATGATACCGTTGGATTGCTCTTTGTACGCTTTGTCGAAGAAGAGCTAAGAAAGCAAGGGCGTTCTTTGCAAGATGTTGGAACTCATCGATTCATCAGTAAAAAGCAATTCAATACATGGGACGAGTTTACCCGTCCAAACATTAAAGGAGATTTCAAAGCTGTCGCAGACATATCTTCCAAAGATAATCGTTATGCCGGGATAAAAGTCATTGTTTCCTCTGAACAGCACCCCGAAAGATCATTTAGTACTGATTGGATGAATATGGCATATTTTTCTTGCGACTCCTTTGCAATATATTTCACTCCAAAAGGATCTGATTACCAGCTTCATTTTTGTGCTTCCAGCAACTGGAATAACCAGTTTATTTTACCATTAGATTCTACCGATCACACTATAAACATAAAAGTTCTCTATCATATGCCATTTAGTCCTCTGGACGCATTTGAAACGAATAATCACTTTTCCATAACCAAGGGGACTTGCGCCGCACTATGTGTAACGCCAGGTAGTGTTAACGCTGCACTGACTTCATTTTTCGCCGAGCAGTTCGATCAAAAAGACTCTCAACAAGAGAAATTGCAAGCTCTTTTTTCTTTGATAGGCACCGCTTATTTTGAAAAATGCAGTCGTTCACAAAAAATATTGGCAGCTCTCCATAAAGTTTCTTCAAGGTTGCATTTTTGTGTTGGTCTGTCCAAATTGTCTCCTGATCGCTCCTCCCCTTCTGATCTAAGATTTCCACAAGTAGATATGGATCGAAATGGAGTGTTGTTAAAAAATCACCTACATCCATTTTCAAAGTATCAAGAAGGGAATTCAGCCTATGATCAATATCATCTGTTAGTCAATGCTGATGCCTCATCAAATGAACATCAAATATTGCGTGAATTCTATGAAGATCCACATGCGATTTCGACAGTAAAACTACTGCAGATTGCTCACCACGAACATAAAAGTAAAGGGGGAACCGGTCCGGGATTTCTTGTTTTTACAAGTAAAAATTTTGCCGATGCAGACTTAAATCCCGAAGCAGCACGACTTCTTTATTTTTCCAATATTGCGGACGTTAATTTCCAACAGCTCAAAAATGTAGAAAAAATTCAATGGGATCGGTTGCATTCGACGTTAATCAAAAATGATCAAGCACACGCCTATGCCTACATGACACCCTGCGCTATTTCAAGCAGGGATGGTTATGAACTAAAACCTCCTTCCTATACAGGAATAGCAACATTAATTCACACCGTTTCTACACAATCAGCTCTCATCTCGGATAGTTCACGAATAATGAATGGGGGATACGGCTCAAGGTTGTCAGATAATTTCCTGCAAACAATCACGAATTCAGAGAGACAACTAGTATCCAACGGAAGCAATTACAGTTTGGTTTCTTCAAAGTACGCTCCGTTATTTAATGGCATAACCTCCATTCAAAGTGCTTCAAGCTATCAGTTACCAGTCTTCACAATTACGAATGAATCCACTGATTCGTACACATGGTGGAATGATTCCCTATGGGCAGTGCCTGTTACTACCCAATGGAAAGCTGATGTACGGCCAGAACACAAGTCAGCTTGGGAGATGGTTGCTGACCCCGTTGATATTGTTACAAGAGCATTCTATGTCGACGAAGTGGATATTAACCTCCCTGGTCCCTTTCCATTGGAAATCCGCCGGAACTATAACAGCCAAAACTCCCTTCCCGGTATTTTTGGCTTCGGCTGGAAATTAAGCCTTAACCCCTACTTATTTGAAGAAGAGAACAAAATTTTTGTTTCTGAGCAAGATGGAACAATTATTGTTTATCGGCGTGATGACAGTCAAAGTCGTTGGATTATACTCCCTGAAGACAATCCCGATTTGCGTAATTTCAATCAACAAGGGATGGGCAGCACAGCGAATCCATTCCATGCATATATTGAAAAAAACGGCGATTACATTCTTTATGGAACCGACGGCTCTGAGCGTGTTTTTCGCGATAAGCTTCTGAAGACATGGTCGGATCATGCAGGCAATACACTGACATTTTCTTATGAAGATGAACTGTTAAAACGGATTGAAAGTTCCAGTGGTGGATTTCTTTGCTTTGAATACAACCATAGTGGAAAAATTTCGGAAGCGTACGCAAAAGATGGCCGGAGGATCATCTACACATATGACTCTCAAGGAAATCTCGCCACCGTCAAGCTGCCAAACGATGCTGTCATTTCGTATGATTACGATCGTTTCCATCGAATCATCAGGGAGAGCAAACCTCATGGACGGGTATTAGAAAACATCTATAAAGACAACAAGGTCATTGAACAACGCTCGCCTGTAGGATTACAACAACACATTGTCACAAGTGCAACCTTCACTTATGCTGATAATACGACTACAGTCACAGATGCTGCTGGGGGATGCACCGAGTATAAAATTTACAACAAACAGATCTATAAAATAACCGATCCAGAAGAACATCAAACTCTACAATCGTGGTTTCTTGACAGCCACACATATTTTGATGCGCAAACAGAACAAATCCAGGAGTGGGATCAACTTGGCGGGTATCCACGCAGCCTGAAAAGTTCCGTAGACAAACGAGGGCTCTCAACAAATTATCTGTATGACAGCCGAGGAAATATCACAGAAATTACCCTTACAGGTAATGATCTCACAGGAAAAGGAGAAACCTGTGTCTCAAAGCATTTTTCCTACAATGTTAACGACCTCTGCATCGAAGAGGAAACACTCAATACAAAGATTCTTACCACTTACGATTCTACCTCTCCCTACGTACCACAACGCATTGAACGATACGCCGATAATACTTTAATTTCTTTCATTGATCTCGAATATACCGCGCATCGAATGGTCAGCAAAAAAAATGAATCAGGCGCAATCACTTTATTTAAATACGACGACCGCGATTTTCCCCTCAAGAAAACCCAAAAAACTGGAACTGACGATCCTGACGTCATCACCTATTTTCACTATAATAATCAGGGACAATGCACAAAACTGATCAAAGCCGATTCGATACAGTGTAATGAGTATGATATCATGGGAAATTGCTATCGTAGCACGATGTCCCTTCCATCAGGGAAAATCGTCTCCCAGACACAGGCTGGCTACGACCTCAATAACGAACTTATTTGGAAACAGGGCGATGATCCTAACAATACGCTATTCTTCGATTATAATGCAGCCAGCCTCCTCAAGGCGTCCAGAAAAGATTTATCACAGTTCAATGGATCTTCGATGGAACCGGCAGGTGTCGCTTACACTCTTTATGAATATGACGCTTGCGGCCGATTGATTGAGGAAGTCGATCCCCTTGGAAATTGCACCTATTGTAACTACGATGCGTTGGGAAGAGTCTTGCATTCAACAAAACACGGTCTTACCACAACATTTACATATGAATCTGGAGGACTTGTAGCCTCCGTTACAACACCAAACGGAGCCACCGCATCACGATCTTACACGACCAACGGCCTCTTGAAATCCGAAATTTATCCCGATGGTACGGAAAATTCCTATATTTACGATTTTATGGGACGTCCGATTCAGGAGACAAAAAATGGAGTCGCATTAACGATTCGTTATGATGATGCCTTGAATCAAGAAGTGCAGTCTCAAGGCGAACTCTCTGAAATACGCCAATTCGATGCTCATGGAAATCTGCTCTCCTTTACCGACCGTGCCGGCTTCATTTGGACAAAAACATACGACGCCCTGAATCGTGTAAAAACGGAAACATCCCCCAATGGCGACATCAAGAAATGGAATTATCAAGGAGATACCATTGTATGTACGCTACCAAGCGGAGAAAAAACGATTCAACGCTATGAAGCTGGCGCTCTAGCCGAAAGTAAGACTCTGCATTGCAACGGATCTCTGATTAACACGACCGGCTACAAAAAATGTCTGGCGCAAAGTATGACAGAAGAAATTCACGGTGATATTGTCACGATGACCTGGACCAACACCCTTGGATTACCTGTCCATATTCGACAAGGAACCAAAACTTCAACTCATTATTATGATGCGTGCGGCAACTGTGTCATCTCTATCGATGGGGAAGGAAATATCACACACCAAGAGTTTGATCCTATTGGACGCCTTAAACAAAAAAAGCTTCCGGATGGAGCCCTTATCACTTATGACTATGATGCTGCCTCAAATCTGATTGCTTATCACATGCCTGGAAATTTAATATGGAAAGCGACTTATGATTCTGTAGGACATAAACGCTCTGAATGGCAAGAAATGGACGGAGAAGCGTTTCAGCGATGGGAATATACTTACACAAATAGTCTTTTAAGTCAGGCAAAAGATCCACTCAACCGTCTTCACGAATACACCTACGATACCCACTCGCGAATTATCCAGGAGCAAGTAGGCAACTATTCTCGCGCATACACCTATGATCCACGAGGACTTATTGCTTCTGTCACTGAATCAGGAAAAGATACTTCTAAAGTTGAACGTGCCTATGATGAATCAGGACGCCTCGTTAACGAAACCATCTCCCTGAACGGAATTACAATACAAAACACGACACAG
>JBAWZJ010000135.1:0-5931 GCA_037143085.1 Parachlamydiaceae bacterium
CCAAGCATTTAATCTAGCTCAAGTTGGATTATGTGACAACCGGATACGCAGGGAAGTTTCGCTAAATCTTCTAAAGAAATACTTTCGATTTCCCTCACAAGGAATGTTAATAGTGCTCGTGCTTGAGAGAATTTCGTAAGTTTTACTGGCATGGTCAATTCCTCTTGAGTGATACCGTTAACTTCACAAACCTTCGCAACAAGATCCGTTAGCTCGATTTTTCGTGGCTGTGCATCGTAAGCCTTTACTATAAACTCATCGATAAATTCCTGACTACCAAGTACTCCCGCCTTGCATCCCGACTTAAAATCAAATCTTGTTTCGACGCCAATACCCTGCAAAGCATATTTTTCATAATTTTTGACCGCATTTTCTGGTTCGGGATTAAATTTTCTTAATACACGATCTTTTTTCAGCCAACAAAATTCATCTAAACCCATATAGGCCCTATGACTGCTCCAATGATATTGCTCTGGCAAAGACACTAACTTTGCGCGTACCGGACTGAGGTGAATGTAACGAATCAGCTCCTTGAGATAATTTTCATCCTCAACTAAAACGGATTTGAATCGCCCCTGAAATAAATGACCGATCCGCTTATACCTTCGATTCACATACCGGGTGTAACGGAAAGCTAGGTGGTGCATAACCCGGGAAACAGAGATATCACCTACAAAGTGTTTACTGATAAATCACATGCCTGAAAATGTAACAGAAAAACCCAGTTGCCATTAATGGGTTTGTTTGTTACATTATGGGTATGATAAGATCCAAATACTCAGCTGCGCTCAAAGCGTTGTCTAAAAAAGCAGTTTTTTCTTCCGTAGAGGGTAGGGAAGCGGGAATCCCCTCCCGGATGCTTGCCTATTTTTGCGTGAAGGGGCAGATCGAACGGGTTAGCAAAGGGATGTATAAAATCAACAACCTTGATTTCGACTCCGAATTCGAATGGGAAGACCTCGCCGTAACTGCTTTGAGCATCCCGAACGGCGTCATCTGCCTCATTTCTGCTCTATGCTATTACGGTTTGACGGATGAAATCATGAGAGAATTTTGGATTGCCATTCCTCATGCCACCACCTCTCCTGCCAGGGCAAATGCTCATATCGTCAGAATGCGGAACATCTCTTTTGGACAGACCACTATTAAGCTCGGCAGCCAGAAGCTCAAGATTTTCGACCGGGAACGAACTGTCGTTGACTCTTTCCGCTATCTGGACAAGGAAACCGCTTTAAAGGCGCTACAAGCTTATTTAAAAACAAGTAAAGACAGAAAACCAGACATCGACAAGCTTCTAAGGTATGCGAAGAAGCTTAGAGTCGATCTAATCCCTTATATTTCGGCATTTACACTATGAAATCTGCAATCGAACAATCAATCAAAGAAAAAATCAAAGCTTTAGCGAAGGAGCGGGAATCAACTTTTGCAGAGCTTTGGAGAAATCTGATTCTGGAGAGGTTCTTGACACGTTTAGCGCGTTCTTCATATAGGGAGAAATTTGTTCTGAAAGGAGGAACCCTTCTTGCAAAATACATCCATCTCGGTAGAGAGACGCAGGATCTTGATTTCCTCATTCAAAAGCTGTCGAATACCGAACAGTCTTTAAGAGCTGTATTGCAAGCAATCTGCGATATCGATGCTAACGACAGCTTTGCCTTCGAAGTGGCTAAAATTAAGATTCTCGACCATTCGCAGCTTGCATATACAGGGGCTGAAATTACGCTGCAGGCGTTGTTCGGCGCTACAAAAACAATCGTGCGCATGGATTTAGGATTCGGCGACCGCGTGGAGCCGATTGAATATCCAATGGATTTGACTGCAACATCGAAAGGCCCCCTCTTCGAAAGCAGGATATCCCTGCATTGCTATCCGAAGGAATTCATTTTTGCAGAGAAATTAGAGACGGTTGTTTTCCGAGGAGGAGGTAATACCAGAATGAAAGACTTCCATGATCTTTACTCACTGGTTCGGTTAGATGTTCTTGAAAGCACTCTTGCAAAAAAAGCCGTCCAGCTGGTTTTTCATCACAGAAAAACTCCTCTGAAGAAACTGCCGGTTGCATTCGGCAGGGATGCTTTCGAAACACTTGAGAAAAATTGGACTTCCTACCGCAGAAAAATCAAAGAGAAAAAAGGCGCTTTCAAACTGCCTGAATCGATAGAAGACGTGATTTCAGTCCTGAACCAGTGGCTGAAAGATAAGGTGTTTTTCTAATTCGAATTGTCCATAAAGCTCAGTC
Source organism: Parachlamydiaceae bacterium (assembly GCA_037143085.1). Taxonomy (GTDB): domain Bacteria; phylum Chlamydiota; class Chlamydiia; order Chlamydiales; family Parachlamydiaceae; genus JBAWVE01. Next base: position 2,240 of record JBAWZJ010000135.1, read on the forward strand.
ACGGAAGCTGTTACTAATATCAGCGCTTCCAGCTGAGGTCTGCGCCCGATCCTAGTTTTCAGGAAATGTAGTGGCACAAGCTACTATTACTATTCTTAAGTCATTAATGTTAAATTACTTGAAAAATTATTTATCAAAGTCGGGTGTACAGTAGATTGAGTATAAAATCTTTAACTACCGTTAACAGTTTGTTGTTATATAAAATTGTTTATGTAATAATGAATATTAATTGAATCTTTTTGTTTTTACGTGTAAGTTTATTTGATGTTTCGATTGGAATTGTAGATTAATAATGTGGGGTAGCATGGATACTCATAACGATTTCTAAAAATCTGCCGGTTTGACTCCGATGTCAATTCCTGTCGGTCAAATTGCGAAACCAGCGGAAGGTCAACCTGTCGTACATGGATCAAATACAGAATCGAAGATCTCTTCTGTGGCTTCATCATCGATGAAGGAAGCTGCATCAGTAGCGGCATTGCCGTTACATATTGGAGCAGGTTCACCTTTAAAACTCGAACATGTAACGGATGATTTAGCCACTCATGTATTTTTAGAAACTAGAATTGGTTCCCAAGTTTTAGCCGCCGCACATGGCGTCATTAACTCCTTGAATAAAGATATCATAGGAACGGCTCCATTGAATGAACAACATACTGAAGAGCTAGAAAAAGCTTTTCTAGCTACTCTTCCTTCTTACGGAACAGTTCCAAATGAACAATGTGTCATTGAGCGCGTGCTAAAGGAAAAAATAGGTGTCGAGCACTATCAACTTCGTGAATTTACAGAAGGCGGTTCTGGTGCAAAAGTTTACGGAGTATTCATCCCAGATACAAAAGGAAAACTCTCTTATGTAATCAAAACGATGGAAGGGAATGTTTCCGAGCTGGCACGCGAACTTAGCTCTTTACAACAGTTGAGCGATTTGAACTTACGTGAAAGCCATTGTCCCACAGCACAAACTTCCGGACAATTTCAAGTCGAACAAACCGGTAAAACACATACAATTTTTATCCAAACGGCAGCCAAAGGACAGCCATTCACTTCACTCGTTGAAGATGCTGGTAAGGCGCAAGGTGAAGATCGACAGAAGCAACTTGTAGCCCTTCAGAAAGGATTAACACATGCTGCTAGAGGTTTAGCTGAACTCCATTTACAGAATCACGATAAGGCAGTTCCGATTGGGGAAGAAACAAAAGCATTCAATAGGAGAACACTTGATGAAGTCTATGACTTAGCTCTCCATGACATCGAAAGCGGAGGAGAAAAATGTAGGATTCCCTTAACCTCTGATGAACTCAAGAGAATTCACGAAATTGTTGTAGATGGCATTAAAGAAAACTGGGGAAATACGGGGTATTCTCACGGTGACTCTCATTTGGAAAATCTATTTTTTGAGGTACAGGCAGATCATTTCAGCTTTATTGATACACCATCTTTTCTTGCTAGCACTAATGAAGAAGGACATCCAATCGGATTCCCTCCCTATGATTTTGCTTGGACATATGGAAGCATTAGTGAAAAAGGATTTCGTGCCGGATTATCATCAGAAGAGGTAAAACTTTTGCAAGAGACGTTTAAATCCGAATATCAACTCTCGATGGGTGATGCTTTGAGTTCTCCTCCAGCTCAGCACTTTGCTGCACTCACGAAACAATGTTATTTCATTTGGAAGGCTAACCAGGGACAAGAATATCTTCTCGATCATAAAGATACGATTCCTGATTTTGAGGAAAGATTCGCTCGTTTGCAGCTCTTTATCAATCACGAAGTTGATTCGATTGTATCCGCCACAACTCTCGACATGAAACAACGCTCAAAAGCGAAAGAGCTTGAAATTGTACCACACAATTTATCGGCTCCCTCAAGTCCCTCAGAGCCAACCGTTCTGTTATCTCGCGGAGCAGATGGCTCTTTATCAGCATGTATAGATTCCAAGTCGCTTCGACTTCAATCTCTTTCAGAAGCCGATCGAGAAAATTTTATTTCTGTTTGGTCTAATGAAAAAATCGCAGCAACGCGCGGAAATGGTCGTCCCAAAGAAAAATCTGTAGCGGAAGAAGAATTCAACTCTTTAATACATGATTGGAATAGTGGCAACCCTCTGGGTACGTTCACTGTATTGAATAAAGAGACTGGAGAGTTCATTGGATTTTTTGAATTACAGTATATCGGATCTGACCATGAACCTTTACCCGGAGAAGCTGCTATCAGTTATCTCATTAGTGATAAACACTGGGGCAAAGGATACGCCACAGAGGCATTGAAATCCATTTTAGCCTATGCCAAGACAACAGCAAAAGAAAGACTTCTGATTGATGGATCTCCACTGCATACGCTGCACGCTAATGCTTGGGTAACGAATGTAGCATCCATGAAAGTTTTAGAAAAAGCGGGATTTCATCAAACAACTCCAGAAGATGAACCTATTAACGTTCATGGAATTCTAAAACACTTTTTTTCAGTAAGCCTTTCTGATTCTGAATAGGTTGACACCAGGTTCCTCCACAATAAATGCACTTAGACACAGAACATTGTGTACCGTATGTTCCGAACCAAGATGATTTTTAATCCAGAGGCAGTTAAAATCAACTTTAAAGAGCATAAGGGCTTCACCTGGGTGACCCCTCAAGACAGCTTACAGATGAATCTTATGGACGACGAAGGTGCGTGTATAAAACTCACCTATGATCTCCCGTGACAGTTAATAGAGACAAAATGATGAGCGCCGTCAATGTTCGATCCGAAATACTCCAAATAGTGTCTTTAATTACTCCAGGTGACAGTATAGAATCAGAGCACATCCGTTTTGTGATCGATTGGATTGAATCTGGCAGTGAACTTTTTCGCATTGAAAAGCCGGTAACACCCGAGACGCACCTGGTTTCTTATTTTGTCATCGTCTCATCAGCATTAGATCAGATTCTGTTAGTGGATCATAAAAAGGCTGAACTCTGGCTTCCGCCTGGCGGTCATGTCGACCTTGATGAGGATCCCAAAGAAACAGTCAGAAGAGAAGCCAAAGAAGAGCTTGGAATCGAAGCTGAGTTTCTTTCCGATAAGCCAATTTTTCTAACAGTCACCAAAACAGTAGGCAATGTTGTTGAACACACCGATGTATCTCTTTGGTATATGCTTAAATGAGATCCAAGTCTGATTTTGGATTATGATCCCAATGAGTTTCATCAGATTCGTTGGTTTGGCGTCGATGAGATTCCATTTGAAAAATCCGATCCACATATGAAGCGATTTGTGCAAAAAATTCTTAACACAGGTTACTGAAGACAATGTAAGGTTGAATACAGTACGGGTATTGTTCGGGGCTATGTCTGACATTTTTTTGTCAAATCATACCTATACAATTCTATGCAGGCAATAGTGCTTGGGGTCGTGGGGGAGATGCTGGAAACGCCGGAGATGTGGATTAAATCTTTTGGTGCTATTGGAAGGCAGCTGGCCGATCCGTCAGCTGTTACTTTGATTTTATGCTAGCCTCTTTCACATTGTTGTCATGGCCTTAATGTCGTATGTTGACTCTGTGAGCATATTGAAAGCTCCGCTTAAGGCATCTACGATATCATCATGAGCGCCATCGGGAAAGTTTTCAAGTTCGCGGAAAAGCTCTTCATTCCATGGGGCTTGCAGGATCTTGATATTTCCAGCCTCAGCTTGGGAACTGACAGGAGAGGCCC
>JBAWZJ010000136.1:0-5928 GCA_037143085.1 Parachlamydiaceae bacterium
CCCACTATCCCGTCCCATAGCGGATGCAATGCGTAAAGCAAAACATTTCTTCCCTAAAAGAGCATTCCCACCGTAACCACTGCCAAAAGACCAGATAGAACGCTCTTCTGGAAAATGGACGATATATTTTTCTTTGTTGCACGGCCATGGAATATCTTTTTCGCCCGGATTTAGAGGCATACCAACAGAATGTAAGCCGGGAACAAAAAAGTCATCTCCCAATATATCCAAGACAGAAGCACCCATCCGCGTCATAATATGCATATTGCATACAACATAGGGAGAATCAGTGATCTCTATCCCTATTTTCGAAATAGGAGAACCAAGAGGCCCCATGCAGTAAGGAATCACATACATTGTGCGGCCCCGCATTGAGCCTTTGAAGAGCTTTAGGAGGCGCTCCTTCATTTCAAACGGATCACACCACTGATTTGTAGGCCCTGCATCACCTTTTAGACGAGAGCAAATAAACGTCCGATCCTCAACACGGGCGACATCACCTGGATCAGAACGGGCAAGAAAACTATTAGATCTCAGAGTTGGGTCAAGCTTAATAAGCATCCCAGAGTCAACCATTTGCTGACAAAGGAGATCATACTCTTTTTGAGACCCATCACAAAGATGAACAGACTCCGGTTGACACAAAGAGACAACCTCATCAATCCATAGCTTTAACGCCCGATTTTTAATATCTATCACGAAAAGCCCCGGCGCCGTTTAAATTTCTCCAAGTGCTCTAACGCTTTACCCGTTCCGAGACAGACAGCCAATAATGGATTTGGAGCAACAATAACAGGAAGCCCGGTCTCTTTGATCAACGCCTTATCCAACCCTTTAATCAGAGCGCCGCCGCCAGCAATGACCATCCCTCTCTCGACAAGGTCTGCAGCCAATTCAGGAGGGCATTTTTCAAGAGTTAACTTAACACTCTCGATGATCTGTTGGATAGGCTCTGCCAAGCACTCACGAATTTCAACAGAGTTAATCCTTTTTGTCACAGGCAAGCCAGCAACTTGATCTCGACCTCGCACTTCCATTTCCAGCTCATTTCCAGCCAATTGATAAGCTGAACCTATCGTCATTTTGATGTCTTCGGCAGTCCTTGGACCGATCATCAAGTTGTAGGTTCGGCGCATGTAGTTGATGATGCACTCATCAAACTCATCCCCTGCAATCCTCAAAGAACGAGACTCCACAATACCACCAAGAGAAATAATAGCAATTTCCGTGGTACCGCCGCCGATGTCGATGATCATGTTAGCAGAAGGTTCATGCACAGGGAGATCCACACCAATAGCTGCAGCCATCGGTTCTTCAATCAGAAGAACCTCTTGGGCACCAGCATGGAGGGCAGAATCTTCAACAGCACGTTTTTCCACTCCGGTAATCCCTGAAGGTACAGCGATCAAAATTTTTGGACGGAACAGACTTCTTGCTGGAGTCACCCTTTTGATTAGCGCCTTAAGCATTCCTTCAGCGATCTCAAAGTCGGCAATAACACCATCTTTCATAGGGCGCACCGCATGGATTTTACGCGGTGTTTTACCTAACATAGCTTTAGCTTTATGGCCAACAGCAAGAACCTCATTTGTTTGAGAGTCGACAGCTACGACTGAAGGCTCCGCTAAGACAATACCCTTTCCCCTGACGAACACTAACGTGTTGGCCGTTCCTAGATCGATCCCGATGTCGTTGGAAAAAACCCCTCTAAACTTAGTCAATTTGCCAAAAGCAGAACGACAGAACTTGCTGGCTAAATCCTTAATACTCACTTGATTTTTTTTACTCATTAAAATTATCCTAACGCGTTATGTTTGTAGAAGCTCTAAAACCTCTTCCCATGTCAGTTTAGCGATAGCGTCCTCATCGCAACTCACAATTTTTTTAACTATGCCTTTTTTGCGGTTCTGCAAATCGACAATTTTTTCCTCGATGGAATTCAACGTAACAAGTTTATAAGCCGAAACAGAATTTTTCTGCCCTATACGATGAACCCTATCTGTGGCTTGATTTTCAACAGCAGGATTCCACCACATATCGTAATGAATTACCGTATCAGCTCCTACCAAATTCAATCCAGATCCGCCGGCTTTTAACGATACCAGAAATACAGGTATTTTCTCATCCTCATTAAAATGTTTAACAATCGCCATCCGATTTTTCGAAGATCCATCAAGATATTCAAAAGGAATTCCCCGTTGCTTTAGATCTTCCCGCATGATTCCTAGCATCCGTGTGTATTGACTGAAAATAACCGTTTTATGCTTGCTTTCGATTAATGTTTGGAGAAGCTCTAAAAACATATCATATTTTGCTGAATCCCCCGCTTCCGCCTTATCCTTGGCAAAAATCGCAGGATGGCAACAGATTTGCTTTAAGCGTGTCAACGTAGCCAAAACATGAATTTGAATCTTGTCAAACCCTTCCTTCTTCACAAGTTGAGACAACTCTTCCCTAGCAGACTGTGCGTATGAATGATACAATTCTCTCTGCACATCTGACAAGTGGCAGTGATATACAATTTCCGAAACAGGAGGCAGCTCGGAAACGACATCCTTTTTCATACGCCTTAGAATGAATGGCGACACCTTGCGTCGGAGTACTTCAATATTAGAGCTTTTCGATTGACTTGGCGACCGTATATATTTTTCAACGAAGCGGTCATAGGAGCTCAGCAATCCGGGCATAAGGAAGTCAAATAAACTCCACAGCTCATCCAGAGAATTTTCTATCGGTGTTCCAGTAAGAATTAAACGGTGTTTTGCCAGAATCATCTTAACAGATTTTGCGTTACGCGTACCTCGATTCTTAATATGTTGTGCCTCATCAAGGATAGCATAAGAAAAGGAAAAAGATCTATAAATCTCGATATCCTTTTGCAATAAACTGTAAGAAGTGATCACAACATCAAAATTTTTCACCTCTGTCAGCAGCTTTTTACGCTGAACTGGAGTTCCATCAACAGGAAGAACCCTTAAATCCGGGTTAAATTTAACGAACTCCTCTTTCCAGTTGTGTACAAGAGAAGTTGGACAAACAACAATAGAAAGAGTTTGTGGATGCGCCATCTTATTTTGCGTAATCGCACTGATTGCTTGTAGCGTCTTACCCAACCCCATATCATCAGCAAGAATCCCGTTTAAGTGCATCTTACGAAGCCTCTCCAACCAACTCACCCCATCAATTTGATATGAACGCAATGTAGCCTGTATTGCAGAAGGAACCTCTTGCGGAACAAAAGTCCCCTCACCCAACATTTGGGATTGAATTTCTTTCAAGCTTTCCGACATAGAGAAGTCGATAGACGTTCCCTTAAATTGTTCTGGATGGATGCTTGCCAGACTCCATAAAGGACGCTCTTCGGTATGATCGTCTAATACATTGATGCCGATCTCGTCGAAAATTTGAACAACAGGAGCAAGTTTATCAAGATCTAAAACAAGAATCTTTTGCGAACGCAATCCAGCCCCCTCACTCCCTTTCTTTCTAGGTTGCTTCTTGTTGGCAACCTCTATGAAAGAACGTCGGGAAGCCAGACATTCCCAAAGCTGATCTATTGTAGCTCCAGCAAGATCCCCATTCACTTTCAGATCAACAGAATAGGCATCGATTCTATCTGTTTCTTTAAGGTGCAACTTAAAGTGAGTATCATCATAAATGAAGTGATCTAAAAGATTTTCCGGACAGTTGAATTTTACCCTGTGCTGATTACGAGGGATAACCTCCGTCATAAATTCGACAATTTTTTTATCATTTTTGACTTTATAGACACCCTGTAATGGGTCATAGACAAAATCTTGAAACAAGTCCTCTATAATTTTTTGTTCTTCGGTTAAGTTCCGAGCTAAAATCCCCTGTTTTGTCACAAAAGGAAGAACGTCATTGATCGACAAGTTAGAAGCAGCCGCAGGCACTTTAATTTTACCGTAGACGAAGTTAAGACCAGCTTCGAGTTCTCCGTCGAGGAAATGAATCTCACATTCAGCCTCTAACTCTTGAACAAAAGGTAATGTAACAAACCGTTCGATAATTTCTTTGTTTGAAATCTGAGCAAAGCGCATGAGTTCCGCAAGGGAGTTTTCAACAAATGTACCAAAGAGAGGTTCTGGAATTGTGACATCGCGTAAAACAGCAATATTGCGAAGGTGCTTTCTCTTTAAACTAGGGTGAAACCTGAAATAGGTATTTTTGTGCATTAACCCCGGTTTTGCACACTCAAAAAAACAAACATCTTGCGGAGTGATCACACCATCTTCTAATAAAATTTCAGGTTTCAGCAATATTTTAGGTGCAGGAACCTCCAAATACTCGAGTTCAAATCGCAGGATAGCCTGTGAAACGCTAAATCTTAAAGGCTCTTCAAGAGTTGTGCAGTAAAAATAAGGTATTTGCAGTAACTCTACCCCTTCGTTTTCATGTGACGAGTGTATGCCTGGACGAGAGCATTCTTTCTCGTAGATACGAGCTAAAATCGAACCAAAAGCTTCGGTGTCGAGAAAAGCAGTGCGTAATCCCCTCTCCTCTTTGCTTTCGGAAAACCGGGCAAAATCCATAATCATTTGTAAGATTTCGAATCCCGCAGGATCGAACGATTCTTGAGTAAAAAAATAGCGCTTGCTTCCGATATAGAGAGCTTCTCCATACCGAATGGCATCAAAGAACTCTTTAAGATTTGGAACATTTAGCGGCTTTGACCTATAAGGCAGCCTCAAAGCTATTTGAATCTCGGGATGGTGTGGATCATCGCAATTTCCCCCATTTTGGATGGAAACAATAAAAGCCAGTTCAGCCTTATCTGGGGACAATTCTTCATCGGGCAAGAAAAATGGAGAGCGTCCTAATACTTGAGAAGCCCCCACATACTCTTGGAGCAATTCTTTTTGATGTTTACGGCCCCGTTTGACAACATCCTTCGACTCTGCTTCTTTAAATGTTTCCAATAGCGTTGCTTTTTCTTCATCGTCGACGTCGGCAGCTTTTTCAAGATTAGCCTCTTTGGAGTATGCCACAACGATCTCTTCAAAGTGATCTTCCAAAAAAAACAGAAAGGCAGCAAGGTGATGACAGTCATATTTATAAGGACAGTCGCAGTCTGAATCTATCGCCATAGACTCTCGTCTATCGATCTCTATTTCACAATGGTAGGTATTTTCATAATTTCCGGCCACGCGACAACTCAACCGCACCGCTTGAGCTGACATTTTTAAGATTTTAGCAGCTGTTACAGCTTGCTTTGCGCAAAGCGCTTTTCCATCTTTTAACATTGCAGGAGAAAAATCCTGCTTTAGTCTACGAAAATTAAGCATTGGGACTCTCTATTTCGACTTTTACAACCCAAGTAAAGGATGAATGTTTTTTCAACCTTTGAGTTTCCACAAAATTTATGTTTACGCTTTCAGTAATCCTCAAAAGATAAAAAAAAGCAAGAAGGAAAATGCAGATTTTTCTATTCCTTCACTATTTCTCACTCATTCTCTTTGCTCGATCAGAAAAATTTCAGTTTAAACAAAAAAAAGAATAGGCAAGATGATCACTTTTGGTATATCCATCTTGTTTTTTACTTTCTGACCAAAAGTACAATAGTCCTTTTCTGTAGTTCAGGTTGTGTAGATTTTCAGGATTATTTTACCCATTTTTTGATTCAATCCCGACTTGCGTTCTATCAACGGTGACCTGAAAAGTGTTGATTCCCCCTCTTTTTGAGCCTATTTTTCCGGCAATTCCAACTTAACATCTTTCATATCTTATCATTTTGAGTTATCACCTTTAGGATTATGTAAGAGACTACTAAAAAAAGCAGAAAGCACATAACTATTTTTTTATAATTTTAAGTATAAAAAAAAAGCCCTGTCAGCAATGCTGACAGGGCGAAGGAAAAACTTGGCGGCGACCTACTCTCCCACACTCTTGTGCGTAGTACCATCGGCG